>JACPCG010000157.1 GCA_016179925.1 Candidatus Rokuibacteriota bacterium
TCACCGGCGGCCGACCGCACAAGACGGATGGTGCCCCCGTGGCTCTCCACGATCCCCTTGCAGATGGGCAGCCCGAGCCCGGTGCCCTCGCCGACCGGCTTAGTCGTGAAGAACGGCTCGAAGAGGCGCGCCTGGTTCTCCGGCGCGATGCCGTGCCCCGAGTCGGCCACGTCGAACCACACGCGCCCCGCGTCGCGCTCGAAGCCGGTCGTGAGCGTGAGCCGGCGGGGTGGTGGCGCCTGCCGCAAGGCGTGGTGGGCGTTGGAGGCCAGGTTGACGACGACCTGGTGGAGCTGATGGGGATCGGCTGAGAGAGCGGGCAGGTCCTCCGCGAGGTCGAAGCTCACCTCGACGTTGTCGAGGCGGAGCTGGAAGGCCAGCAGTTCCACGGCTTCGCGTGCCACGTCGTTGAGCTGGACCTCCCGGCGCTCGATCGGATGGCGCCGCGCAATGGCCAGGAAGTTCTTCACGAGACGCGCGCAGCGCTCGGCCGCCCCGACCAGCTTGTTCGCCCGACTCAGGAGGCGCTCGTCGCCGGCCGTCTGGCGGAGGATCTGGGCGTGGCCGACGATCACCGAAAGCGGGTTGTTCAGCTCGTGGGCGACGCCCGCGAGCAGCTCGGTCATGACCGCCAGCTTCTCGCTCTGCAGCCGGGCCTCGCGGTGCTGCTCGATCTCGTCCTCGGCGCGCTTGCGCTGGATGGCGATGGCGAGGAGCGCGGCCAGCCGCTCGACGAAGGCCAAGTCGCGCTCGGTGTAGTCGCGCTCCGCGTTCGCAACCGCCACAAGGCCGACGGCCGTCTCACCAAGGGTGGCCGGCGCTGCGAGGATGCGGTGGAGCGGGATGTGTCCGTCGGGAGTGCCCGACGCCCGTGGGTCCCGCCTCGCGTCGTTCGTCAGGAGCGGGAGACGGTTGGTCAGCACCCACCCCCACAGCCCTCTCCGCTCCCGGAAAGCGATCTCCTTGCCCGGCACCTCGCACCGGTCCCAGACCTCGCGGGTCATCGTCGGCTTGACGAGAGAGCCCGTCCGGGCGTCGACGTACGCGACGAAGCCGGAGGCGCTGCCGGTCAGTTGCTGGGCCTGCTGGAGGAGGGCATGGAACGCCTCTTCGGCGGGCCCCGGGTCGAGCAGCGCTCGTCTGACCTCGGCGAAGGCGGCGCTCGTCGAGGCCTGCCAGGTCAGCGCCTCCTCGGCCACCTTCCGCGTCGAGACGTCGCGGACGTACACCGCGAGGCCGTCGTGAGTGGGAAACGCGCGGGCCTCGAACCAGCCCCCGAGGGGCGGATAGGAGGCCTCGACGCTCGTCGACACGTGCTCCCGCATCGCCCGGTGGAAGGCCTCGTCGAAGGGCGAGCCGACGGCGTCGGGGAACAGCGCCCACAGGCTCTTGCCGAGGGCATCACCGCGCTTGACGCGCAGGAGCCGCTCGGCCGAAGCGTTCACGTAGGTGAACCGCCACTGCTCGTCGAGCGTGATGAACCCGTCGCTGACGCTCTCGAGGGTCTCGACGAGGCGCGCGTGCTCCCCCCACAGCGCCTCGTGGTCTCGCTCGAGCGCATCGGCCATTGCGTCGAAGGCGTGCGCGAGCTGTCCGAGCGTCCCCGCGTCCCGGGGCAGGCCGGAGCGCGCACCGAGGTCGCCGGCGCCGAGACGGCCCGCCACCGCCGCGAGGACATCCATCCTCCTGGTGAGAAAGGCCTGGCCGAACACGTAGGCCACGACGACCGTGAGCGCGGCCACGACGCTGAGACCGACGAGCTGCACTGCCAGCAGCCGATTGGCCACGGCGAAGAGGGTGCTGACGGGGATGCCCACGTAGACCCACGCACCCAGCTCCCATTCCCGGCCGCGGAGTCGCGTGAACGCGAAGATCTGTGGGACGCCGTCGACGCCCGGCCCGCTGACGATCCCCTCACGCTCACGGGTGCGGATCGCCGCGATGACTGGACTCGGCCCGGGCTTGCCCATCCATTCCCCGCTCGCTTTCTCACTCTCCGCATACCGGGCCAGCAGGTTGCCATGACGGTCGATCACGCCGACCGCCGCCCCCGTCGGCAGAGCGCTCCCGGCCAGCGTTTCGCCGAGCCACCCGAGATCGAGGCCCGCCACCACCACCGCTCTGACCGCCCCTGTGCCGTCGATCGCAGGATGGGCCAGCGGGAGAATCGGCTTGCCGCTGATGCGACCGATCAGGAATTCGCTGTCGGTAAACTCGCGCGTCTCGAGCGCCCGTCGAAAGTACGCGCGGTCGGTCACGTTGATCGGCTCACGTCTCGGGAAGGAGGCGCAGAAGACTTCACCGGTGGGCTTGGCCGCAACCAGGTTCGCGTAGCGCCAGCCGATCCGCCTGAGCGTCTCGGCGAGGATGGCGTCACAGGCCTGGGTCTCGTGTCGGAGGAGCGCCGGGACTCCCGAGAGGCTGACGAGGAGGTGGCGGGCGCCCTCGATGAGCTGCTTCTGCTCGTCGGCGAGCTGTTGGGCGAGCCTGAGGGCTCCTTGTTGCGCCTCGGCCATTGCCTGCCGGCGGTGCGCGAGGCCGACCCAGATCGCCAGCAGAAATGCCGGGATCATGGCGATCAGGACGATCAGAAGCAGACGCGCTCGGAGGTTGGAGAGCCGGGAGCGGACCCCTTTAGATCCCGCGCGCGCGAGAGAAAATCCCATGAGTGATCATCATGACACCTAGACACCAACAGTCACGTGATTTTCCGGGTAACTACTCCATTTGATCCAGTGACACACTAGACGACGAATTCCAGCCCGTCCTCGGCCGCCTCGACCCCGAGCGCGCCGGCCCGCCGGAGCATGTCCTCGCCCATGTGGGTCACGACGAGCCGGCGGCACGCGAGCCGCGCGCGCTCGGCGGCGAGCGTCTGGAAGTCCAGGTGGTACTTGACCCGCTTGTCGAAGAAGAGCGCCTCGGCGATGAAGAGGTCGGCCTCCCGCGCCGCCTCGAGCAGTGCGTCCGTCCACTCGGTGTCGCCGGAGTACGCGACGACCTTGCCGCCACACGCCACGCGCAGCGCGTAGGGCGGCGCGCCGCTCGCATGGACGACCTCGAACGGCGTCACCGTGAACGCGCCGAGGCCGAGCGGCGTCCGGTCGACCCACTCGACGAAGCGCGTGACGAACCGACGCTCGACGGCGGCGGAGCCGGGGAACAGGGCCTCCATCGCCTGCCGCACGCGCGCCTCCACGCCCGGTGGCCCGACGATCGTGAGCGGCTGCGCGCGCCGCGTGAACTGGCCGTCGAGGATGAGGAACGGGACGCCCCCGAAGTGATCGCCGTGGAGATGCGAGAGCACGATCGTGTCCAGCGCGTGCGGGTCCACGCCGAAGCGCCGCATCGCGACGAGCGAGGACGCCCCGCAGTCCACGAGGAGCCGCGCGTCCCCGGCCTCGAGGTGGATGCACGTCTGGAACCGCCCGCCGCTGCCGAACGCGTCCCCCGAGCCGAGAAAGCGGACTCTCACCCCGGCGCCTCCCTCCCGGCACTCATGATATCGTGCCCCCCATGAGCGCCACGGCGCGGCTCGCCGAGTTCACCGTCAAGACGTCGCTCGAGGAGTGCCCGCCCGAGGCGGTGGCGCACGTGCGCCTGGCCGCGCTCGACACGCTCGGCGTGATGCTGGCCGGCGCGGCCGAGCCCGCGGCGCGCGCCGTCCGGAGCCTCGCCCGCGCCGAGGGCGGGGCGGCGCTCTGCACGGTCGTCGGCACGCGGCTCCTCACCGCCCCCGGCTGGGCCGCCCTCGCCAACGGCACGGCCGGCCACGCGCACGACTTCGACGACACGAACTTCGCGCTGATGGGCCATCCGAGCGTGCCGCTCTTCGCCGCGGCCCTGGCCGCCGGCGAGGCGGAGACGGCCGACGGCCGCGCGCTCGTCACCGCCTATCTCGTCGGCTTCGAGGTCTCCGCGGCCCTCGGCCGCGCGCTGAACCCCGCGCACTACACGCGGGGCTGGCACGCGACCTCGTCCATCGGCACGCTCGGCTGCGCCGCCGCGGCGGCGCGCCTCCTGCGCCTGGATGCGACGCAGACGCGTCATGCCCTGGCGATCGCGGCCTCGCATGCCTCCGGGCTCAAGGAGAACTTCGGCTCGATGACGAAGCCCTACCACGCCGGCCACGCGGCGCTATGCGGCGTGCGCTCCGCCCAGCTGGCGCGCGAGGGCCTGACCGGTTCGGACACCGCGCTCGAGGGCCGGCAGGGCTACGTCGCGGCGTTCGGCGGCTCGGGATCGCTCGAGCAGGCGCTCGACGACCTCGGCCGCACGTGGCAGCTCCTCGCCTCCGGCATCGCGGTGAAGCCCTACCCGTCCTGCGCGCTGACGCATCCAGCGATCGACGCGCTGCTCGAGCTGCGCGCGCAGCACGGGCTCAGGCCCGCCGACGTCGCCGGGGTCGAGGTCGGCGTGAACCGTGTCGTCCCCGACGTCCTCGCTCACACCCGCCCGACGACGGCGCTCGAGCGCAAGTTCTCGATGCAGTTCTGCGCCGCGGCGGCGCTGGCCGAGGGCCGCGTGGACCTCGCGTCCTTCGAGGACGGCCCCGTCCGCAACCCCGACGTGCGCCGGCTCATGGAGCGCGTCACGATGGTCGTGGACCCCGCCCTGCCGGATGGACTGGAGCAGCACGCGTGGAGCCGCGTGAGCCTCCGCCTGACGGACGGCCGCACGCTCGAGGCCGCGGCCCGCGGCGCCCGGGGCCATCCCGACACGCCGCTCCCGCATGATGCGCTCCGCGCCAAGTTCCTCGCGTGCGCCGCACGGGCGATCGCCCGCGACGAGGCCGAGGGCGTCGCCGAGCAGCTCGAGCACCTCGAAGACCTCCCCGACCTCCGCGCGCTGACCTCGCGGCTCGTCGGCGACCTGGACTGACCCCCAACAGGGTGCTGAACAACTTGCGGGCTGCTCAAAGAGGTCCAGATGCAAGGCGGCGCCCGCTGGCCGCACGCGAGGCGTACTCCCTGTACGTTGAGCGTGCGGCCGAGGGCGCCAACGCAGCAGATGGCCTTTTTCAGCAGCCTGCTAACCCAAGGAGAGAGCGGCATGGGCGTGCTCGACGGGATCAAGATTCTGGAGCTGGCGCGGGTGCCGCCGGCCGAGATGCCGGGGATGATGCTGGCGGACATGGGCGCGGAGGTGCTGAAGATCGAGACGCCCGAGGCCGAGCGCCCGGGTGGTGAAGAGTGGGTGAGGCGCACGATCTTCGCCTTCACCAACCGCAACAAGCGCTCGATGACGCTCAACATGAAGTCGGCGGAGGGCCAGGCGATCTTCCGGAAGCTCGCCGCCACCGCCGACGTCGTCGTCGAGGGCTTCCGGCCGGGCGTCATGAAGCGGCTCGGGGCCGACTACGAGACGCTCGCGAAGGCGAACCCGCGCCTGGTCTACTGCTCGCTCTCGGGCTTCGGCCAGGACGGCCCCTACAAGGACCGCCCCGCGCACGACATGAACTACCTGTCGCTGGCGGGCGTGCTCGGCCTCATCGGCGAGGCTGACCGGAAGCCCGCGATCCCGCTCAACCTCGTCGCCGATTACGCGGGCGCGAGCCTGCACGGCGCCCTCGGCATCATGCTGGCGCTCTTCGCCCGCGAGCGCACCGGGCGCGGCCAGCACGTGGACGTCGCCTACCTCGACACGAGCGTCTCGCTCCTCGCCGCGACGCCCAACATGCGCTTCTTCTTCTCGGACGGCCTGGCGCCCCGGCGCGGCGAAGGGTTCCTGGGCGGCTCCTACCCCTACTACGCGATCTACGAGACGCGCGACGGCAAGCTCCTGACGATCGGCTGTACCGAGCCCTGGCTCTGGGAGAACTTCTGCAAGGCGATCGGGCGCCCCGACTTCACGCGGTTCGCGCGCCGGCACGATCAGTTCGTGCGCGCGGCCAACGCCGAGGAGGAGGCCGCGCGGCGCGAGATCGAGGCGATCATCAAGACGCGCGACCGGGACGACTGGTACGAGTTCCTCGTCAAGGCCGACGTCTGCGTCGGCAAGGTCTACGACGTCGAGGAGATGGTCAAGGATCCGCAGATCAACCATCGGCAGATGATCGTGGACACTCAGCACCCGACGCACGGGCGCGTGCGGCAGGTCGGCATCGCGATCAAGCTCTCCGACACGCCCGGCACGATCCGACACGCGGCGCCGATGCCCAGCGAGCACACGGAGCAGGTGCTGCAGGGCCTCGGCATGTCCGCCGCGGAGATCGCCAAGCTGCGCGAGAAGGGCGTCGTCGAGTAGCTGGCCGCGTGAGCGCCGCCTGGCGCAGTCTCGCGGTCCTGTCGCTCGCCGAGCTGCTCGCCCTCGGCCTCTGGTTCAGCGCCTCCGCGGTCCTGCCCGCGCTGTCGCGCGAGTGGGGGCTCGGCGACGGCGGGCGGGCCGGCCTCACCATCGCCGTCCAGGCGGGCTTCATCGCCGGCACGCTCGCCAGCGCGCTCGGCAACCTGCCTGACGTCTGGCCGCCGCGCGCGCTGATGACGGCCGCGATCGCGCTCGGCGTCCTCGCCAACACGGCGCTCGCGCTCTGGGTCGAGAGCCTCACCCCCGCGCTCATTCTCAGATTTGTGACCGGCGTCAGCATGGCCGGCGTCTACCCGCCCGCGATGAAGATCATGGCGACGTGGTTCCGGGAGGGGCGCGGGCTCGCGATCGGCATCCTGATCGGCGCCCTCACGGTGGGCTCGGCGACACCCCACCTGATCCGCGGCGTCACCGACCTCCCGTGGCGCGGCACGCTCCTGGTCGCCTCCACGCTCGCGGCGGCCGGCGCCGTCATCGTCCAGCTCCGGGTGTCGGAGGGCCCCCATCGCTTTCCGTCGGCGCGCTTCGACCCCCGCATGGCGTGGGCCGTCTTCCGCGAGCGGGGCCCGCGGCTCGCGTGCTTCGGCTACCTCGGCCACATGTGGGAGCTCTACGCGATGTGGGCGTGGATCGGCCTCTTCCTGGCGGAGAGCCTCCAGGCGAACGGCGGCCCGAGCTACGCCGGGCTCAACGCGAGCGGCGCCGCCTTCGTCGTCATCGCGGCCGGCGCCGCGGGGTGTTGGGCGGGCGGCGTCGTCTCCGACCGCTGGGGACGCACCACGCTGACGATGGCCGCGATGGCGCTCTCCGGCGCCTGCGCCGCGACGATCGGGCTCACGTTCGGCGGGCCCCCGCTCCTGACGCTCGCCGTCGCGATCGCCTGGGGGATCACGATCGTCGCCGACTCCGCCCAGTTCTCGACGGCGATCACCGAGTTGTCGCCGGCGGCCTACGTCGGCACGGCGCTGACCACGCAGACGTGCGTGGGCTTCGCGCTGACCATGGCGTCCATCTGGCTCGTCCCGCCGCTCGTCGGCTCGGCCGGCTGGGGCTGGGCGTTCGCCGCCCTCGCGGTCGGCCCGGCCCTCGGCGTCGTGGCGATGGGCCGGTTGCGGACACTCCCGGAATCGGCGAAGCTCGCGGGGGGTCGCCGCTGATGGCGCCGTATTCGGTGAAAGCGTAGGGCGGAGTGCGTCGACCGCCCCTCTTGAAGTTTGAGGTCGCAAAATTGCGACCGCAAGAGCCTCGCTTCTGCCTGCGTCAACCGAAACATGAACCCTTTCGGAAAGCGATGGCGATTGCGCTTCACCTGTTCATTCAGCCGCTTCGTCGAGACTCGGTAGAGCGCCGCGAGGTCGAAGTCAAGCATCACTTTCTGGCCACGAATCAACAGGATGGCCCGCTCGATCCGTTCTGACGTGAGGGCCGAAGAGGCTGATCGCACGACCAGATCGTGACTGCAGGACGGGAAGGCGGCAATGTCCAAGCTTCGATACGGTCCGCGGTCGGGTCGCTCGGCTTGCCACGCCGCGGACAGGATGCAGCAGGACGAGCGACAGCGCCGGCCCGCGCGGCAGGCGTGGTCGCCGGAGGTGCGCGCCGCAGGGCGGCGTTCCCGGGCAGCGGGAGGCTCAGACGGCGAACGGCAGGAGCGCGGTCTCGAGCCGCCGGAGGAGCGGCGCGCCCTGGTCCGCGAGCCACGCCTTCGTGGACTCGTAGCCAAACCGGAGCGCCGCGCGGCTCGCCTCGAAGCCCATGGACGGCCCGAACATTTGCGCGTCCGCCTGAAAGGGCTGGATCAGGAAGAACTCGGTGCGGGGGTACTTCATTTGGACCGTCGCGAGGCCGAGCTGCAAGAGGTTCTGGCTGTAGATGCGGCTCGCCTGCTCCATGATCGAGTAGAGGCCGCGGTTGCGCAGCGGCACGACGCCGGTCTCGTAGTTCGGCACGAGCGGGCTGACCACCACCACGACGCGGGCGCCCGCCTCGGCGGCGAGGTCGGCGTGGCCGCTCCAGCCGACGCCGCCGTCCACGTAGTCGCGGCCGTCGATCGCATAGGGCTCGAAGAAGCCGGGGATCGCCGAGGACGCCGCGACGGCCTGGCTGATCGGCACCCGTCGCAGCTCGCCCTGGCCGAACACGACGCGCTGAGCCCGGTCGATTTCCACGGCCGGGATCAAGAGCGTGCGCTCGAGCGCGTCGAAGGAGTTCGAGAGGCCGCGCTTGGCGAAGGCCTCGCGCATGAAGCGCTCGAGCGCGCTGAGGTCGAAGAAGCCCGCGGGAAGGTCGCGCTCGGCGCTGGCGAGCATGTCGGGCACCGAGCCGCGGAGCCCCTTCATCGCGTTCTTGCCGACCGCCCAGACGAGCCGCCCGAACCGGCCCGCGGCGTGGCGGAAGGCGTCGGGAGCGTACACGGCGTTGCGGCGGAAGTTCAGGGGATCGTCGAGGTCCTGGTCGATGGCGCGGAAGACCTCGGACGCGGCGACGCCGTTCGCGAGGAACGACGCCACGACCGCGCCCGCGCTGCAGCCCACGTAGACGTCGAACCCGGCCGCGCTGTTGAGGCGCTCCTCGAGGGCCGAGATCGCGCCGACCTCGTACATTCCCCCGATGACGCCGCCCCCGGCGAGCGCGAGCCCGCGGCGCGGGCGCTGCCGGGAGCGCCAGAAGCCCATCGCACGCCGCAGCAAGTCCATGTCGAATTTCATTGTAGCAAGCCCCCTGCCAGGGCCGGCCCTTCCGGAAATACCGGATATTCCTGCCCAACCCCCGTCGGCGGCCTGCAAGCGGGTAAACACCTCGGCAAGTTCTTCATCGCCGGTCGGTTAGGATGGAGCCATGCCCGACCACGCGACGACCGTCCCGCAGGCGAGCGCCGGACAGCTCGCCCCGGCGCGGCGCTGGATCGGCACGGTCCGTCTGGCCTACCTGCCGGTGCTCGTCACCTACTTCGCCTACGGCGCCAGCGCCATCACGGGCGTCGCGCTCGTCTTCTTCCAGAAGGACGCGCTCCGGCTCACGCCCGCCGAGGTCGCCGGCATCGGCTTCTGGCTCGGCCTGCCGTGGTCCATGAAGATGGTCGCGGGCGTCGCGTCCGACTGCTACCCGATCTTCGGCAGCCGCCGCGCGGCGTACCTCCTGCTCGGCGCGCTCTGCGCGCTCGGCGGCTACGCGGCGCTCGCCACGGTGGTCCACACCAAAGGGACGTATCTCGCGGCGATGGTGTTCATCACGGTGGGCTTCATGGTCCAGGACGTCGTGGCCGACGCCCTCTCCGTCCAGGTCGCGGAGACCGAGGAGGAGATCGGCCAGATCCAGACGCTCGGGCGGATGGCGCTCCTCACGGGCGGGATCAGCGTCGGCTACCTCTCAGGGTGGCTCGCCGCCCACATCGGCGTGCGCGCGACCTTCGCGGTGGCGATGGTCCTCCCCCTGCTCGTCGCGGCGAGCGTGCCGTTCATCCGCATCTCGCCGCGCGCGGCGCCGGCCGCGGCGCCCGATGGCGACGACGGCCCGCTCGGCGGCGGGAAGGCGCGGCTGGTCCTGGGCGTCGGGCTCGCGTACGCGGCGTTCAGCGTGGCGCTGGAAGTCCTCGACACGCCGTTCGCGCAGGAGGTCGTCCTCGTCGTCTCGGCCGCGCTGATCGGGCTCCTGCTCCACCGCGTCGGCATTTCCGGCGCGGTCGCGATCGCGGCGCTCGTCATCTTCATGTTCCGCGCCACGCCGAGCGTGGGCCAGGGCTACAGCTACTGGGCGATCGACCGGCTCGGCTTCGACCAGCAGTTCCTCGGGCTCCTGGCCCAGGTCAGCTCGGTGCTGAGCCTGGTCGGGCTGCTCGTCTTCCGGAAGACGATCGTCAAGCGCCCGGTGAGCTTCACGCTCTTCTGGGTGGTGCTCGCAGGCACGATCCTCTACCTGCCGAGCATCGGGCTCTTCTACGGGCTCAACGAGTGGCTCGGCATCAGCGCGCGGACCTTCGCCTTCATCGACACGACGATCACCGCGCCGCTCGCGCAGCTCACGATGGTCCCGATGCTCGTCCTGATCGCGAAGACGGCGCCGAAGGGCGGCGAGGCGACGATGTTCGCCATCATGGCCTCGCTGATGAACCTGGCGCTCTCGGCGAGCGAGCTCTTCACCCGCTACCTCAACACGGGCTTCGCCGTCACGCAGCAGGACTACTCGAGCCTGGGCCGCCTCATGATCACCGTGGGGATCCTCGGGCTCCTGCCGCTCCTCCTGCTGCCGTTGCTCCGGCGGCAGGAAGCCACCGGCCGCGTCTAGTCAGCAGGCGGCTGAAACACTTGCAGGCTGCTCAAAAAGGTCCAGCTGCAAGGCGGCGCCCGCTGGCCGCACGCGAGGCGTACTCCCTGTACGTTGAGCGTGCGGCCGAGGGCGCCAACG
>JACPCG010000158.1 GCA_016179925.1 Candidatus Rokuibacteriota bacterium
GCGCGCACCCCGTGCTTCACGCCGAGCTCGACGAGCCCGAGGCGCACCTGCGGGAGCGTCGCGAAGCAGAGAAGGTCGGGTCGCTCGGCCCCGAGCATGCGGTCGGCGTCGGGGTACGTCCGCGGGACGCCGAGGCGGGCGGCGAGCGCCGCCGCGCGCGCGGGGTCGAGGTCGCAGACGGCAACGAGGTCGAAGCGGTCCGGCCAGGCGCGAAGACCCTCGGCGTGCCGCTCCCCGCGGGGCCCGCATCCGACGAGGACGGTTCTCAGCGCGGACGTGGCGCCGTCTCCGGCGATCGGGTAGACGGAGAGGCAGGGCGGAGCCTCAGCCATGGGTGATCGCTCACGCCCGACGATTGTAGCCTCGCCCTGGCAGCCGCGCGAGCCGCCCGTGGACCGGGAATGCCCGAGCTCGAGACCATTCGTCTCGACGCCAGCGGCCCGATGGCCCGCATGATGCCGCCGCGCGACCCGGCCGGGAAGTCGTCTCGCGCACCGTTGTGTTACGGTGACCGCGTGGAGGGTCAACCACTGACCGCGATCCCGGCGGTCATCATGACGTGCGGGCTGCCGGCCTCCGGCAAGACCTCGACCGCGATGCGCCTGCACGCACATCTGGGGGGCGTGCTGGTCAGAAGCTGCGACGTCTACCAAGAGCTCGGCATCGTGCTCTCCGAGTGGGTGACACGGACGCAGGGATTCACCGCGAACGTCGCCGAGTACCATCAGCTGCGCGACGAGGCATCTCGCGAGATGGCGAGGCGCGTGGACACGAGCCTCGCGGCCGGCTCGCCGGTCGTCATCGTCGATGCGGTCCACGGCGAGCGAGACAAGCGCCGAAAACTCTATGAGATCTGCCACGCGCGAGGGGTGGCGCCGATTCTCGTGCTCTGCGTCTGTGACGACTTCGAGGAAGTCCGGCGAAGGTTCCGGGCCCGTGGAGGCCGCGAGGCGGAGCCGGAGCACGAGGCCAGCGATCTCTCCGTGTTCCACGACATTCGCCGGCGCTGGGAGAGCCCCATGACGGACGAACTCCCGGACGGCACGCGCCCGACGATCCTGACGTACGAGACGGTCCCGGGCCGCCTGACGCCTCCCGGGAGGGCGTCGTCGTCTGGTTCACCTACGGCCGCCCGTACACCCTGGCGCTGCTCCTGACCGCGGTGCTCGTCGCCCGTCGACTCGGGCAGCTCGACTTCCTCTCGCTTGCCGATGTCCTGGCCCATCATTACGGGAAGCCCGCCCAGGTCGCGGGCGCCATCGCCTCCTTCTTCTATTCGCTCCCCGTCCTGTCGATCATGGGCCTGGCCGCGGCCGGCGAGGTGATCGTCGGGCTGCCGATGTGGCTCGGCGCCGTCGTGGGCAGCGCGCTCGCCGTCGCCTACACAGCGATGGGCGGGTTCTGGGCGGACGCGCTGACCGACGTGGCGCAGTTCCTGATCATGAGCGTCTCGCTGGCCGTCGCCGTGCCGTTCGCGCTCGCCGCCGTCGGAGGCTTCGCCGGGGTCCGGGAGCGCCTGGGCGCCGAGTTCTTCGCGCCCCTCGGCAGCGCGCCGCCCCTCTACACGCTCGCCTACGCGCTGACCGCGCTGAGCGTCCTGGTCGAGCCGCTGTTCTACCAGCGAGTCTTCGCGGCCCGGAGCGCGCGGGCGGTGCGGAACGCGTTCCTCTGGGGCGTCCTCATCTGGGCCGCGTACGACTGGCTCGTCGCGGCGGCGGGGATGGCGGGCGGGGCGCTCATGGGCCGCTGGTGAATCCCGGCCTCTCCGACCGGGCGCTCATCCGCTACACGCGCTTGTCCATGGTGCTGTCCGCCGCCGTGTGCGTGCTCATCGGCCTCTACTTCCAGCGGATCAAGGAGGCCTGGAACTTCATGGCCACGATCCTGACGGCAACCCTGCTCGTCCCGCTGCTGGCCGCGCTCTTCCTGCCGGGGCGCCGCAAGCCCCTCGCGGGGACCCTGGCCTCGTGGGGTGGGCTCGCGGCGGTCGGAGTCTTCTTCGCGCTGCTGGAGGTGTGGGGGGCACCCTACGCCGACCTGGACACGCGGGTGATGCGCCTGGGCGATCTCGAAATCTTCCGCGAGTACGCCCTCTTTTTCGGGCTTCCGATCTCCGCCCTCGGCTACCTCCTGGGCGCCCTCGTGAGCAGGCGCGCATGACGCCCTGGGATCTGGCGACCTGGCTCGCCGTCGGCGTCCTGGCGCTCAGCGTGCTGATCATCCTGATCGCCTTGCTCCGCGACCTCGGGTCGCTTTCCGGCCCGCGGGATGCCGCAGGCGGCCGACGGCCGACGTCCCGCGAACCCTGAGAACATGGGGGGCTCCGGGCGCGCCCCCCAAGCCCCCCGGCGCTCGGGGCGCCCCGGCGCAGCCGTGGCGCCCCTCGACCAGGCGATTTGTTCACGGGCTCTGAGCGCAAACGACTCCCGTCAGCGCTGTGGCGAGCCGCGCTCCAGGGCTCTCAGGACCTCCTCGAGCTGCCGGATCTCCTCGCCGAAGCCGGTCCAGTTCCAGCGCTTCAGGTGCTCCTGGGCCCGCTGGAAGTGCTGGAGCGCCTGGTTCGCCAGCCCGGGTCGCACCGCCGGCTCCCGGGCGACCGCCACCGGGGCGGCGTCGGGCGGCCGTCCGCCGAAGATCCGATCGAGCGACGCCTCCAGCGTCTCCTCCATCGCGATGCGGTTGCCGAACGCCGTGATCACGCGCTTCAGCTCGGGCAGGCGGCCCCGCTCGGCGGCCAGGTACAGCGGCTGGACGTAGAGGAGCGACTCCTCGATGGGGATGGCGAGCAGGCTGCCGCGGAGGACCAGGGAGCCGGCCTGGCCCCACAGCGAGATCTGCTGCGAGATGAAGGCGTCCTGGTCGATGCGCGCCTCGATCTGGCGTGGCCCGAAGACGAGCTTGCCCTTGGGGAAGTCGAAGAGGATCAGCTTGCCGTAGTGAGGCCCGTCGGACCGGGCGGCGAGCCAGGCGATCATGTTGTCGCGACGGACGGGCGTGAAGGGGAGCAGGAGGATGAACTCCTCCCGCGTCTCCCCGGGCAAGCGCATGATCGTGTAGTAGGGATCCATCTCGGCTTCGCGGCCCTCGGCCTTCCGCGCGGGGATCGTCCAGAGGTCCTCCTTGTTGTAGAAGACCTGGGGGTCGCGCATGTGGAACGCCGCGTACATCCTCGCCTGGATGCCGAAGATGTCCTGGGGATAGCGGATGTGGGCGCGGAGATCCTCGGGCATCGCGGCGAGGGGCTGGAAGATGCCGGGGAACGCGCGGGCATAGGCGCGGATCACTGGCTCCTCGGGCTCGACCAGGTAGAACCGCACCGTCCCGTGGTAGGCGTCCACCGTGACCTTCACCGGGTTCCGGATGTAGTTGCCCACCCCGCGGGTCGGCTGCGAGTAGGGGAAGTGCTCGGCGGTCGTGTACCCGTCGAGGATCCAGACGATGCGGCCCTCCTTCGTGACGACCGGGTACGGGTCCCCGTCGAGGCGGAGGAAGGGCGCGATCTTCCGGACGCGCTCGGCGATCTGACGGTGGAAGAGGATCCGGGTCTCCGGCCCCAGCTCCCGGGAGAGCAGGAACTTGATCTCCCGGAACCGGGCCGTGAAGAGGAGCTTCCGCCACAAGGTCCCGATGCCCACCCCGCCCTCGCCCTCGTAGCGGGTGTAGACGTTCTGGTCGCCCATCGGGTAGTTCAGCTCCTTCGTCTCCGTCCGGGTCAGCACGTACGGGTTGGCGACCTCCCCGAAGTAGACCTCGGGCCGGGTGATGCTCAGGCCATTCTGGGAGCGCGGGGGGATGTCCTTGACGAAGAACTCGGGCAGGCCTTCGCGCGTGACGCGGTTCACCGGGCCGGCGACCGCGCCGAAGCCGTGGGTGTAGACCAGGTGCTCGTTGATCCAGATCCGGCTCGGAAGGTGCGCGTGCGACAGCTCGCGGAGGGAGAGCATGAGCTGCCGGTACTCGCCGTCGATCCAGTAGCGGTCGTTGTCCACGTCGACGAACTTGTAGTAGGTGCGGATCTCCTGGAGCTGGGAGTAGGAGTCGAGGAGCGGCCGGTGATCCCACAGCCGGATGTTCTTGATCGTCGCGTCGTTCTTCTTGAGGACCGCCGCGGTCAGCTCCTCCCGCGCCGGGAAGGGGCGCTCCTCGATGCGGTCGAGGCCGTAGGCGCGGTTGGTCGCGGCGATGGTCCGCTCGATGTAGGGCCGCTCGGCGACGATCTCGTTGGGCGCGACGCTGAAGCGCTGGACCGCCGCCGGGTAGGCCGAGAGCCCGATCAGGCTGGCCAGCAGCCAGAGCCCGACGCCGCCGACGGCCAGCCGGATGCCGGGCCACCCGATCTGGGCGACGCACGCGATGGCGGCGAGGCCCGCGATCACGATCAGGACGTTCAGGATCGGGAGGCTGGCGTTGACGTCGGTGTAGCTGGCGCCGAAGGCGGCGCCCCCGGGCGAGAAGAGGAGGTTGTAGCGGTCCAGGGAGTACCCCCAGGCCTTGAGCACGAGGAGCGCCGCGAGGAGGACGAGCAGGTGGCCCCTCGCCCAGGGAGTCACGGCGAGACCCCCGGGCCCGAGGCTCACCCCGCGGGACAGGACGTAGACCGCCGCCACGGCCGCGAGCGTGAACAGGACGGCGAGGAAGAGGAACTGATAGGTCGCCGAGAGGAACGGATAGCGGAAGATATAGAAGCCGATGTCGCGGCCGAACTCGGGGTCCGCGACCCCGAAGGCCATCGGGTTGAGGAAGCGGAGCAGCTCCTGCCACTTGGCGCTGGCCGGGCGCGAGGCCAGGAACGCCAGGACGACGGATCCGGGGAGCACGATCCGGCGGTAGAGCGGTTGGAAGAGCGCCCAGTCCGGCAGCTGCGGGACCTCCCGCTCGGCCACCACCACCAGCGGCCCGCCGTAGCCCCTGGGCGTGAGCTTGAGGTTGACGTAGAGGAGGGCGAAGACCACGGCGCCGCCGGCGAGGCCCAGGAGGGCCTTCATGAACAGGATCGTCGTGAAGACGCCGGTGAAGCCCACCTCCTCGAACCAGAGCCAGTCGGTGTAGAGCGCCACGGCTTCCGCCCCGACGGAGAGGAGGACGAGCGCGATCAGCAGCAGGAGGACGATCACATGTCTTCTCACCCGTGCACTCCTTGCGGCCCACGCCCGGTGGGCCGCGTTCGGATCGATCACCTCGCACCTGTGCCCCCCGTCCTGCTCCCGGCGCCTCCGGGACCGATCGGCGCGGGAGTCCCGGGCGGGCGGGACCGCTCAGGAGACCATCGGGTGCCGCGGCCGGTCAGTGATCGTCAGCGGGGGACGGGGGATCGGGCGGGATGCGGCGCGGGTCGCGAGCGAGCACCACGCCCAGTCTGGTCGGATCGGCGGCGACGATGCGGCGGTTTGGAGTCTTCTCGTCCGCCGGCAGGTCGATCGCGCGCGATGTGAGGACCAGCGTGACCGCGAAGCGCTCCACGCTCACGCGAGGCCGCTCCACGCGGACGCCCTCGACGCACCGGTTGACTTCGAAGCTCATCGCCCCCGGCAGGTGGGGATTGGCAAAGTCCAGCGACAGGTACAGGACGATGGGCAGGAGCGCCACTCGCAACGCCGTCATCGGCACCTCATTCTATGCGAGCGGGCTCGGCGAGGCCAGTCGGGCATCCGATCCGCGCGGTTCCTGGCCCTTTGACAGCTGCGAGGGTCACCCCGTACACTCGCCTGCGGCAAGAGCCACAGTCTTCGGGGACGGAGAGGAGTCGGCGATGAAGAAGACGCTGTTCGGCCTCTGGATGGTGGGCGCCCTCCTGCTGTGCCTGGTGCCGGCGCAAGCGTGGTCACAGGTGAAGGAACTTTCCTGGGGGACAGCCGCGGTCGGCTCCTCCGGGCATCGCGCCCTCGTCAACCTGGCGAACGTCCTGAACCGGGAGATGCCCAACTACCGGATCAACGTCTTGCCGCTGCCGGGGGCGATCCTCACCATGAAGCAATACGCGACGGGCGAGATCGACGCTTACTACGGGGCCGACATTGGCTTCTACGAGCTGGCCAACGACATCAACCGCTTCAAGGGCTTCAAGCCGAAGATGAAGCGGGAGCTCGTGCAGTCCCTCTGGACTTACACGGTCGAGGTCGGCGTCGGGATCCACGCCCGGGACCGCGAGCGCATCCGCCAGTGGCGCGACCTGTCCGGCCAGCCGGTGTTCACCGGCCCCCTGCCGTGGGACGTGCGGGCGCACCTCGAGCGCGCCTTCCAGGTGCTCGGCGTGAAGCACCGGTACGTGAACGTGGACCTCGCCACGGCGGGCTCTGCGCTGGAGGGCAGGACCATCCAGGCGTTCATCAGCTACACGAACGCCGAGGCGACGACCGCCCCATGGATCACCGAGGCGGGGCTCGCGACCGACTGGGCGATCCTGAACCCGAGCGCCGAGGAGCTGGACCAGCTCAAGAAGGCGGGGTTCCGGTTCGTCGAGATCGATCCCAAGGTCTTCAGGCGGGACGTTCGGGTCCAGAAGGTGCTGTTTTCGCCCTTCTACTACGGCTTCCACGTCGGCCTCGAGATCCCAGAGCGGGACGCCTACCGGATCCTGACCGTCGTCGAGGAGCACGCGAAGGAGCTGGCCAAGGCGGACGCGGGCTTCGCCCAGCTCGCCCAGGACATGGTCGGCTTGCAGCGCCGGGGCGTGGAGTCGTCGATCGACCTCGTGCCGGTGCACCCGGGGCTCGCCCGGTACATGCGCGAGCGGGGCGTGTGGGACCCGAAGTGGGACGGCCGCGTCGCGAAGACCCGGTAGCCGCGGTGCCCCTCGTGACGATCGGGGGCGGGCGCGTCGAGCGCGCCCGCCGCCTGCCGGCGGGGCGCTGACCCGTGGCGCTCGCGGAGACGGCTCCGGCGCCCCGGCAGGCGCCGGTCGGGCGCCCCCGCAACTGGCCGGCCGACGTCGGTTACTACCTCGTCGCCTTCTTCCTCTTCATCTACCTCGTCAACTACTACCTGAGCGGCGTCGGCGGGCCCACCCTGCTCGCCATCACGCTGGTGCCGGTCACTTTCATCCTCTTCACGCTCGACGAGCTGCGGCGCAACGAGCTCTACCCGCGGCTGGGGACGGCGCTCAACTGGGTCGTCGCGGCCGTGTACGTCGCGCTGGCCCTGGCGGTCGCGGTCTACACGACGGTCGAGTACGAGATGATCGGGACGGTGCGGGCGGGGATCTTCAGCAGGACCGACCTCCTGATCGGCGGTCTCATGTTGCTGCTCATCATGGAGTACGCCCGCAAGAAGTACATGCCGCTCTTCGTCCTCAACGTGATCCTGATCCTGTTCACGGCGTACGGGTGGCTCGTGCCGGGGATGTTCAGCCACCCCGGGCTGTCGTGGACGCGCATCGTGAGCGCGATGAGCATGGAGATGGCGACCGGCGTCTTCTCCCGCCTGCCCCAGCTCGCGCTCACCCTGATCGGCTCGTTCATCCTGGTGCTGAGCGCGCTGCGGGCGTTCGGGTGCGTCGATTCGATCCTGAGGCTCGCTTCCAGCATCGCCGCCCGGTCGCCCCACGCGGTGCCGCAGTCGGCGGTGCTCGGCTCGTTCGGCGTGGCGGCGGTGAGCGGCAGCGGCGCGGCCAACGCCGCGACGACCGGCTCGGCGACGATCCCCGCCATGATCGCGGCCGGGCTCCCCCGCGTGAGCGCCGCGGCCGTCGAGACGGCGTCCTCCCTGGGCGGTCAGCTCATGCCGCCCATCATGGGGATCTCCGCCTTCCTGATGGCCGACTTCCTCGGGCGGAGCTACTTCGACGTCGTGGCCCGGGGCTACGCGCCGGCGCTCATCTACTTCGCGGGGGTGAGCCTGGGGGTCTACCTGCTCTCCGTCCGCCACCGGAGCGTCATGTCGGCGGTCACGTTCGCCACCCCCGGCCCGCTCGACCGGCTGAACCTCGTGGCCTACGCGGCCGTGGTCGGCGGCCTGGTCGTCCTCATGGGCGCGCTCGGGCTGCCGCCGATGATCGCCGCGCTCCGGGTGTTCGTGGTCATCGGGCTGGCGCTGCTGGCCGTCTATGTGGTCGTGACCTGGCGCGCTGGGGCGCTGACCCCGCGCGCCCTCGCCGCCCCAGTGCTGCGCCTGGTCGACAACTTCGCCGGCATGACGGCCGACCTCACGCTGCTGCTGGCGACGCTGTCGATCATGACCGGCGCCTTCGTCATCACGGGGGTCCCCACCAAGGTGGGCTTCCTCCTGATCCAGGCGGCGGGGGTCAACCTCGTGGCGATGATCGTCGTCGCCTTCGTCTTCGGGGCCATCATCGGGACGGGGCTGCCGCCGGCGCCGACCTACATCGTCACCGCGCTCGTGATCGTCCCGCCGATGACGCGGGTGGGCGTCGATCCCTGGGTCGTGCACTTCTTCGCCTTCTTCCTGGCCGTCTGGGGCGAGCTCACCCCGCCGACCTCCGTCGTGGCCGCCGTCGCGGCCCGCATCGCCGACGCCTCCTTCATGGGGACCCTGCTGCGGGCGCTGCCGCTCTGCGCCTCGCTCTTCGTCCTCATGGGCGGGATCTTCGCGCGGCCCGAGCTCGTCCTCGAGCCGGGGCTCCCACAGCTCGGGGCCGCGGGGCTGATCCTGGCCGGCACGGTCGGCATCACCTTCAGCCTCCAGGCGCGGTACAGCGAGCGGCGGGTACGGGACCTGGCCGCGCGGAGCGTGCTGGCCGCGGTCGCGCTGGTGATCGTGTTCCACCCGCGCATGGAGGTGGTCGGCGCGGCTCTCGGCGTCCTGGCGGTGTTCCTCGGCTACTGGCTGGTGCAGAACCGCCGCCACGTGATCGCGGCGCGAGAGGTTGAGGCGGGCTGAGGCCAACTCCAAGGATGTCGCTCTGACCCGCCGGCCATCGGCGCCGCAGTTTTGATGCTGGCTGCGCGCCTGGGGAGTCGTCCTGCTTCGGACCTTACCTCGGCGCGCGGTCTGGCTCGGAGGTCCTTCCATGGCGATCAGGCCACCCCCATGATCCCGTGGACTTGGAGCACGCCGACCGGTTCGAAACCCGCCGGGGTCACCACCCTCACCCGCGCCATTTCCGGACGACCTCTCGCGAGACTCGGCCGATCGAGGGGTACGCGCTAAGCTAGAGCTGAAGCCGGGACGCGTGAACCAACCCCGGCCAGGTGGGAGATGGCACTCTCGGGAATTCGTGAAGCCTCACGCCTGATCTTCGTCGACGAGCTGACCGGGCTCTACAACCGGCGGTTCATGCGCCAGTATCTGCGCGACCGCCTGGCCGTGCTCGCCCAGCAGGGCATCCCGCTGACCGTGATCATGCTCGACGTGGACGGCTTCAAGCAGATCAACGACACCTACGGCCACCTCGACGGTGACCGTGTCTTGAAAATGCTGGCCCAGGTGATCCGCGATGCCATCCCCCAGGGCGGCTATGGCATCCGGTTCGCAGGCGACGAGTTCTTCGTCTTTCTGGAAGCGGTGGACGGCGCGGGCGGCATGCGCGTGGCCGAGCAGCTTCGGGAGCGCGTGAGCTGGGAGCCCGTCGTCACCAGCAAGGCGCCCGCCGGCATCTCCGTGACGGCGAGCCTCGGTGTGGCGGCGTATCCGGAGGACGCGCGCTCGGCCAGCGATCTGGTCGAGGCGGCCGACCAGGCCCTGTACCGCGCCAAGCGCGCCGGCAGGAACCGCGTCAGTCGCGCCGCCGGGTCGCGGCTGCCGCCCGAGGTGGAGATCCTCAAGCGCTTCCCGTGCCCGCGGCTCGTCGGGCGCGAGGCGGAACTCGCGGAGATCGAGCGGTCGCTGATCGATGAGGGAGGTAACCGCCTCCTCCTGGTGGAGGCGAGCCGCGGCCTCGGGAAGAGCCGCCTGCTGCTCGAGCTGATGCGCCGCGCGGGGAGCGCGGGGCGCCGCTGGTTCTTCGCTCGGTGCCTGGAATCGGAGCGCGCGATCCCCTACAGCACCTTGCGGCCGGTCCTCGCCGCGTGCCTCGATCGCGAGCCCGAGCGACGGGAGCTCGCGCGGAGCCGGCTCGGTCGGGCCTCGCTGGCGGAGCTCGCCACCCTGATGCCCGCGCTGGCGCCGCCCGGCGACCCACAGGAGTCGCCGTCCCCGGAGGAGCGCCGCAGCCTGCTCTTCCACGGCGTGGCGGACCTCCTCTGCCTCCTCTCCGCCGACGCCGCGCTGGTGCTCTTCCTGGACGATCTGCAGTTCGTCGACGAGGCGAGCCTCGAGGTCCTCTGCCGCCTCCTCGACCGCCAGGACGGCCGCGTGATCGTCTACGCGGCCGACCAGTCCGAGGCGCTTGGGCAGGACACGGACCCCCCGCTCGCGCTCGTCCGCCTCTCCGGCCTCCTGCGCCAGGCGCCCAACTTCCACCGCCTGGGCCTGTCCGCCCTCACGGCCGAGCAGGTCAGCCGCATGGTGACGGAGATCTTGCAGCGACACACCGCGTCCCCGGACTTCTTCGACCGCCTCTTCGAAGCCAGCAAGGGAGTTCCGCTCTTCGTCGAGGAGACTCTGAAGGCCCTGATCAACGAGGGCGCGCTGCGGGCGGCGGACGGGATCTGGAACCTCGAGGCGGTCGAGTCCGCCCTGCCTGCGTCCCTCGAGGGGGCCATCCGTGGCAGGCTGGAAGCGCTCGACCAGGAACTCCATGAGGTGATCGCCAAGGCCGCCGTCCTCGGTCCCCACGTGGATCTGGCGCTCCTGGCCGGCGTCCTGGGCAAGGATCCGGGGGAGACGCAGCACCTCGTGGACCGGGGCAAGCAGGAGCGGGTCTTCGAGGAGTTGGGGGCGATGACCGACGAGGAAGAGGTGCGCTTCCTCTCCGAGTGCTTCCAGCAGATCGTCTACGACGGCCTCGATCCCGTCGACCGCCGCCGGACCCACCGGATGGTGGGCGAGGTCGCCGAGCGGCTCGCCGGCGACCAGGTGCAGCAGGTGCTGGGCCCGCTGGCCTACCACTTCGAGCGCTCCGACGACCCGGTGAAAGGGAAGCTCTATCGCCAGCGGGCGCAGGCGCTTTCGGGCCAACTCTTCTCCGCCGGAGAGGTCGCGCGCGAGTTCAGCCTCAAGTTCGGTGCCGGCGCCGGTGGGCCGCAGCTGGACGCGCAGACGTGGCCGCTGGCCGATCGGGTGCTGCGCGGCGTGGCGGTGGCGGTGAAGAACATGCGGGTCTACCCCGCGAGCAGCAAGCTGATCCAGGACGGCGTCTCCGCCGTCGGCGCCACGCTCCTCGAGCTGGTGACACGCATCGAGATGCTGACGCTGAGCGAGGAGGGGAAGGGACTTCACATTAACGGCCAGCTGGTCGAGCAGACGGGGCTCCTGCCGGCGGCCCAGGATCTCCTCCGGGTCTTCGCCGATCACGGCATCCGTCAGTGCACGTTCGAGCGCGGCATCGCCAGCGCCGACTTCCTGGGCCTGCTCAAGATCCTGAGCGGCCCCGCCCAGACCACCCAGCAAGATGTCAGCGCCTGGGACCGTCGGCTTCAGTCCGAGGGGATCGCGCACGTCCGCATTTTCCCCGTCATCTATCTGACCTCCGGCGCCGGCACCGCGGCCTGGCGCCGCGAGCACCTCGAGGCGCTCATGGACGACGCGGCCCTGCTGCTGGCGCGGGACGTCCTGCGCTCCCTGGCCGCCGTCGTGGACAACATCCGCCTGTACCCGCCGGAGAGCCAGCTCATCACGCTCACCCTCGACCAGCTCGAGCGTCACGCCGAGGCGATGTTCGCGCGGATCCCGATTTTCACGGTCGCGACCGCGGAGGGGTCGATCGTCGTCAATGCCATCCGTCCCAACCCGCGCCTGTTCGGGATCACCATCGAGATCCTGGAAAAGCTCATGGACGACAGCGGGCTGACGAGCCTCACGATCCGCCGGGGCGTCACCCGCGAGCAACTGCGCACGTTTCTGACCCACCTGGCTCAGCCTCTCGAGGACACGGCCCGCGACCCTGCCTTCTGGCAGCGCCTGCTGGAAGAGAGCGGGATCAACACCATCGAAGTGGGCACCCGCGCCTACGCGGCGGCGAGTTGGCTCGCGGCGGAGGACATCCCGGGGGCCGAGGCGCCGGAGGCGGGGCGGCCACCGGAGGCTGAGGCGGCGCAGC
>JACPCG010000159.1 GCA_016179925.1 Candidatus Rokuibacteriota bacterium
GCGACCGCCGCAGGAGGAGCGGCCGGGGCGGCCTTCTGGGCTGCCTTCTGCTCGGCGCCTTGAATCGCGTCGCCGATCACCGCGCCACTCACCGCTCCAATACCGGCCCCGATGAGTGCGCCAGTGCCGGTGCGCCCGACTTGACTGCCGATGAGAGCCCCGGTGCCGGCGCCAATCGCGCCGCCGGCAACGGCGCCCTTTTCACGGGTCGTGAGCGGGCTCGAACAGCCCATTGCGATCACGGCGAGGCCCAGGATCAGAATCATGCGCTTCATCGCTCTTCCTCCAAACCGCGTGCTCGCTGGTTCCAGCCTCTAGTTCCCGACGAGCCGCGAGAAAAAGTCCTTCAAGTCCTTGCCGAAGTCGGTGGCGCCGTCGCGCACCTGTTCCCAGGCGCTCTTGGCCTTGGGCTCGGCGGCCTTCCCCGCGTCCTTCAACTTCTCGCCCGAGAATTTCGCGCCTTCGACGACGGTCTTGCCGATCCCCTTGGCCGTGTCCTCGACGCCCTCGCCGATCTTCCCTTCGCCGATCTTCTTGGCGCCGGTCTCCACCTGCTTGGTCGCGGCCTTCACCTTGGAGTCGTCGGCGGCGACGGCGGACAGTGCCGAGCCCGCGACCAGCGCGCAGGCGAGCGCGAGACTTCCGAGTCTCATGAGGCACCTCCCGAGCCCAATAGTATCAGGCGCGCCTCAGGGAGCGGCTATCCCGGGTAGAGCCGCGCCGGCCTCATTTGCCTCCCCGGCCGCCGGACCCCGACCCGGCTCCCGAGCGGCCTGCTCCCGCTTGGCTCGAGCTCGAGTGGCTCGACCCTGACGCGTAGGCGTGGCCGCTGCCGGAGCTTTCGTCCTCCGCGCACGCGATCTTCTGGTTGCCGGGCGAGAGCGACGCGTAGGCGCCGGACGGGGACGGGGTCCGGGCGAGGTCCGCCGAGCAGGCGCCCGAGAGCACCAGGAGAGCGGCGAAGCCCGCGACGAGCCATCGAACCATCGCGTGGCCTCCTATCGGATCTTCTGCGTGACGACGGGCAAGTCGTCCAGACTCCGCTCCGTCTGCGCGATGATTTCGCCCGCCGTCGCGCGGTCTCTGAAGAACCATCCCTGCTTGGCCGTGACGCGCATCCGCGTCGTCGGTGAGGTGCGGCGCTCGAGCTCGATGTCGATCTTGCGGTCCGCGGCCTGGCCCACGATGTGCCGGCCCGCGTCCATGACGTCGTCGTTGTGCTGGGTGATGTCCATCCGCTTGAAGGTCGCCAGAGTGGCGCGGCGCACGTCGGCGAGCGGCGCCGTGAACGTGCGGTAGGCGATGGAGTCGAGCGTGTACTGGGTGCCGGTGCCCGCCGAGGGGCCGGCGCCCACGCCGAAGAGCGTCAGGCCGACAGCCGCGCACCCTGGGTTCCCGCCAGGAGGGCTGTCGCGAATGCCACGATGGATTTCCGCATATCGGATATCGGGAGCTCCTTTCCATTCCCGGAAGTGGCCTCCCGGGAACTCTCCATCCCCCGTAAGATGCAGCCGCAATGCCAGGCCTGAGCGCTGAGAAGTCGCGCAGTTAGCCCTGGGGCCTGGGCAACGCGGCACACCGTCGGACGCGGGGTGTCAGTGAATCGACGCCGGCCACGATAGAATCGCCGCGTGCCCGATCTGGAGGACCTCGTCGGCGAGCGGCTGATGTTCGGCCTCCCGGGGCCGGCGCTCCGCGACGAGGACGTCCGGCTCTTCAACGACACGCGCGCGGCGGGGCTCATCCTCTACCGGCGCAACTTCGAGAGCCCCGCCGCGCTCCGGCGCCTGCTCGAATCGCTGGAGACCCGGCTCGGCCGGCGCCTCCTCGTCGCCACCGATCACGAGGGCGGCCGCGTCATCATGCTCGGCCAGGGGACCACGATCTTTCCCGACGGCCTCGCGATGGGCACCGCGGGTGACGAGGCGTTCGCGTACCGTCAGGGGCTCGTCGAGGCGCGCGAGTTGCGCCGGCTCGGCGTGGACCTCAACCTGGCGCCGGTGCTCGACGTGCTGACCGAGCGCTACAGCCCGAACATCGGCGTCCGCTCGTACGGGAAGGATCCGACGCTCGTCGCGCGCTACGGCGCGGCGCGCATCAAGGGCATGGCGCGCGGCGGCCTCTCGGCGTGCGCCAAGCACTTCCCCGGCAAGGGCCACGCGCCGCTCGATGCGCACCTCAAGCTTCCGGTGATCGAGTCCACGTGGGCCGAGATGCACGCGGTCCATCTGGTCCCCTTCCTGGAGGCGATCGCCGCGGGCGTCGAGTGCGTCATGACGAGCCACCCCGTCTACCCGAACCTCGACCCCGCGCGCGTGCCGGCGACGTTCTCGCGCCTGCTCGTCGAGGACTACCTGCGCGGCCAGGTGGGCTTCCCGGGTGCGGTCCTCTCCGACGACCTCGAGATGGGGGCGATCGCCGAGAGCTGCCCGATCGGCGAGGCCGCGGTGAAGGCGGCCGCGGCCGGCCACGATCTGCTGCTCGTCTGCCACACGGAGGGCGCCCAGCGCGCCACGGCGACGGCGCTCCTCGACGCGTACCGACGCGACGTGCTGCCGCGCCGCGGGCTCGAGGCTGCCGCCGAGCGCGTGCGGCGCCTCCGCGAGCGCCGCAGCGCCCGTTTCGAGGGCGGCCCGCCCGCGGCCGACCGGGACGGCGCGCCGCTCGCCTGGGCGATCGCCACGCGCGCCGTGACGGAAATGACCCCGGCGCCGGCGGGCTTCAGGGGCGCGCTCAACGGCACGGTCGCCGTCGTCTTCCCGCGCTTCTCGGAGCTGGCGGAGCGGATCACGATCGAGCCCGTGGTCGGCGACGAGCGCGCCTACGTCGCGGGCGCGTTCGCCCCCGCGGGCATCGCGCCCGAGACGGTGCTCGTGGGCATCGAGCCGAACGACGCCGAGATCGCTGCCGCGGCCGAGCGCGCCGCGGCCGCGGATGCGACCGTGCTCTTCCTCTTCGATGCCCACCTCTACCCGTCGAACCGGGCGCTCCTCGACGCCGTCCAGGCGCGGGCGCGCGCGCTCGCCGTCGTGCTGCTGCGCGACCCCTACGACGCCGCGCTGCTCCGGCCGAACATCCTCGGGATCACCGCGTACGGCTTCAGGAAGTGCCAGATGGACGCCGTCATCGCGCGTCTCGCGTATCCCTGAGCGGCGCGGGCCGCGAGCTGCTGCGTCGCGGCGGCGGCCCGCAGCTCGGCGAGCCGCTCCCTCGCCAGAAGCTCCAGCGCGTACTCGTTCAGGCTCATGACGCACTCCTTTCCCGCGGCGTGAGGACCAACTCGAAGCGCTCGGGAAACGCGCGCTGCACGACGGCCAGCACCGCTTCCACGAGGGCGGGGCGGTCGAACGGGACGGCGACGCTCACGCGCCAGCGGCCGCCGCGCCGCGTGACCCATGGCGAGACGACCGGGCCGAGGTCGCGGTGGATCGCGTCCGTCAGCGCGATCTGGCGTGCAATGACCGCGGCGCGCGTGCGCTCGAGCCGGCCGGCGAGCCTGAGCAGGGTGACGACCGTCGCGAACGGCAACAGCATGACCACCAGGACGACCAGCGGGATCTCCATGGGGCTCTCCTTTGCCCGTAGGACACCGCCGGAGGGCTAGCGTGAAATCGGGTGGAGGTCCGGACGGCACTCCGCGCAGGGCTCGAGCCCCGCGGCCTCGGCGCGCTCGCGCGAGCCGAAGCGGGTGAGCTGCCGAGGCGGCTGCGTGGCGACCCAGCCGCACGTCGGCAGGCAGTACGCCGTTTCGCCCGGCGCGCGCACGTACATGCACTCGCACGGGACGCGGAGCTCCCGCCGCGCCGTCACCGCGGGCACGCCCTCGACGGCCAGGAGGCGCTGCTTGAGCGAGAGCTTGTCGCCGGCGTAGCCGGTCAGCGCGCCCGAGGCGCCGATCACGCGGTGGCACGGGACGACGATCGGCAGCGGGTTCCAGCGGAGTGCCTGCGCCACTGCGCGCGTCGCAGCGGGCTTGCCGAGCTCGCCCGCGATGCCCGCGTACGAGCGCACCGCGCCGTAGGGGATCCGCGACGTGGCCTCGAGCACCGCGCGGTGGAATCCGCTCCGCGCCAGGCGCAGGTCGAGCGGCCACTCGAGCCGGGTGCGCCGGCCCTCGACGTACTCGAGGAGCTCGCAGTAGAGCGCCTCGATCTCGGCGCCGTCGGGCAGCGCCTCGACGCCCTCGATGCGGCTCAGGCGCGAGTGCGCGAAGTCGTGGCCGCCGGAGAGGTACTCGACGAGCGACACGCCTTCCTCCGAGCGCGCGATCAGGATGGGGCCCAGGGGCGAGGGGAAGATCCCGTACGCGAGCGTGCGGCGCCGGAGGTCGGCCAGGCGGGAGGCGAGGTGCGCGCGCGCCGCCTCCTCCGCGGGCGCCGGCGCCCGCCGCCACGCGTGCACGGCGCCGTCGATCGCGCGGTAGCGGGCGAAGTCCTCGCGGCACGGCGCGCAGAGCCGCGTGTGCGACTCCACGCGGGCCGACGTCGCGCGGTCCGCGTCGCCGGTGGCGGCCGCGACCAGCGCGGGCTCGATCTCGAGGCAGACGGCGGGCTTGCGGGTCATGGCATCACTCCCCAGGCGGCAGCTCGTGGCCGTTCAGGCTCACACGAATCTTCTTGAGGGCCTGGAACACGTGGGCCCGGGCGCTCTCCGCCGAGCAGCCGAGGCTCCGCGCGATCGCGTCGTAGTCGAGGTCGTGGACCTTGCGCAGGGTGAAGGCCAGGCGTTGCTTGGGCGGCAGCGCGGCAACGACGGCGTCCAGCCGGGCACGCGCCTCGTTGAAGAGCGTCTCGCTCTCGGGCTCGGCCCCGTCGGTCGCGCTGAGCGTCGCCCGCACCGCCGTGTGGGCGCGGCGGCGCCGGGACTCGGCCCGGAAGTGGTTCTTCGCGACGTTCGTGGCGATGGCGAAGAGCCAGGCGCGCGCGTTGGCGTCGGGCGTGAGCGTTCGATGGGCCCGGTAGGCGCGCAGAAAGGTCTCCTGGGCCAGATCGTCCGCTTCGCTCGCCCGGGACGTGGCCCGGAGGAGGTAGCGGTAGATCTCCCCGTGATGGGCGGCCACCAGCGCGTCGAACCGACCGGGGTCCATCCGCTCTATTAAGACACCGGAGCCGGGGGCCTGTGAAAGGGCCCGCGGCTCACTCGATCACCTTGTCCGTCCGGACGAGGACGGCCGGGGGAATCCGCAGCCCGAGGGCCCTCGCGGTCCTGAGGTTGATGACCAGCTCGAACTTCGTGGGCTGCTCCACGGGGAGCCCCTCCGAGTATCGATACTCGATGTTGACGGTCTGTCCCTCGACCCAGCCGAGGTCGCGGAGACCCTGCCGGAACGCCTCGTGCCAGAGCGCGGTATCGGAAGGAGAG
Organism: Candidatus Rokuibacteriota bacterium; assembly: GCA_016179925.1. GTDB lineage: Bacteria > Methylomirabilota > Methylomirabilia > Rokubacteriales > CSP1-6 > JACPCG01. The sequence continues at coordinate 5,362 of JACPCG010000159.1, forward strand.
AAGGGCGATAGAAGGCCGATCCGGGGGGCCTTGGCGGGCTGCTGCGCCTCGGTCGCCGGCGCCGCGGCGGCTATGCCGAGAGCGAACGTCGCGATGCGTGCGAGCCTTCCGTGAATCATCCTGTTCCCCGCCGCTCGGGCTCCTCGGGCGTCGGATCGCCCGACGAGCCGGGCCGGCCCGTAGCTTATCGCGGTTTTCCGTGCTCGTGGACGTCCACTGACCGCGAGCGCCGCCGACGCTTCACCTGGCCCTCCACTCGAAATACCGGGACAGCGCCAGGGCGAGCCCCATCGTGCCCGCCGTCCCGACGATGACGAGCCACGACCACGCGAACTCGACGATCTTCTTCTCGGAGACGACCAGCAGGGCCAGGGTGACGAGCGCCATGGCGATCATCGCGGCGACGTTGGCCCCGTCGGCGATCCGCCGCCGGCTGAGGAGGCCCAGCAGGAACACGCCCAGCAGCGAGCCGAAGGTGACCCCCGCGATCTTGAACGCGAGCCACAGGATCTTGTCGAAGGCCGAAAAGAAGTGCGCGATCGCGCCGAGCACCAGGCCGAAGGCGACGACCGCCGCCCGCGACACGAGGAGGTAGTGGCGCTCGGATCCGTGCCGTACGAGGAGCGGACGGTAGATGTCCGTCACAAACGACGCTGAGAGCGAGCCCAGCGGCGAATCGATGGACGCGAGCACGATGGCGGAGAGCATGAGGCCCCGCAGGACCCCTGGCATCACCTGCCGGACGAAGTGGGGCAGGATCTCGTCGGCACGCGAGAGCGGGAGTTCCGGGTGCTGGGCGTAGAACGTGTACAGCGTCGCGCCCAGACTCAGATAGATCGCGAGCGTCGCGAGCGTGCCGAGCGGCGTCAGCGCGAGCGTCCGCTGGCTCTGCCGCCGGGTCTCCACGGTCAGGAGCCGCTGCATCAGGTCGGTCCCGAAGGCGGCCATCGAGCCGATGAGCCCGTTGAGGACCGCCACCCACACGATGTTCGGGTCGGTGAGGATGCGGCGCCAGAAATCCGCGTCCCCCGGCACCGGCCCCCAGTTGATCATGTTGAGCCGGCCCGCCCCGCCGGCGGTCACCAGCACCGCGCCCGCGCCGCCGTCGATCTGGGTGAGGAGGTAGCCGAGCGTGGCCGCGCCCGCGCCGAGGAACACGAGGGCCTGGAACACGTTCGTCCAGACGATCGCCGTCACGCCGCCCGCGGCGATGTAGAGGATCGAGATGACGACGAAGAGCGCGATCGTCGGGGCGATGGGCCAGCCCATCAGGACGGCGACCGCGAGGGCGGCCGCCATGAGCCGCACGCCGGAGCCCAGGAGACGCGTGACGAAGAAGAAGAGCGAGGCCGTGACCTGGCTCGCCCGGCCGAACCGGTGTGCCAGGAACTCGTAGATGGTCGTCACGTCGTGGCGGTAGAAGGCGGGGATGAAGAGGAAGGCGACGGCGAACTTGGCGAGGCTCGAGCCCACGAAGAACTGGACGTACTCCCAGTTCTCGCTGTAGGCCGTGGCGGGCACCGAGATGATCGTGACCGCGCTGATCTCGGTGGCGAGGAAGCTGAGGCACGCCGCCCACCAGGGCACGCGGCGGCGCGCGAGGAAGAAGTCCACGGTGTCCCGCTGGCGGCGCGTGAACCGGAAGCCGATCACGAGCAGGACGGCGAGCGCGCAGCCGAGGACTGCGTAGTCGGGCCAGGTGAGCACGCGCTATTGTAGCGGGAGGGCGGGACGGGGGGCCTGCTTCGACCACGCGAGCACTCTCTGCGCGGGTCGATCCGAGGAGCCGCAGTCGAGGCAACGCCCAGAAGCTACGGGTCTCAGCAGGCCCCCCGTCCCGCTCTCCCGCTACAACCGCCTCGTGCAGACGGGTCGAAGAGGGCTCCCCCCGGCCGGCCAACCCGCGGCAATGGCGCCGCGCCGGCGGAGGAGGGAGGTCTCGGCGGGTCGCTCCCGGCCGAGACCCCGCTGACAGCGGCTAGAGCTTTTTGCGCTCGGCGACGGCGCTCTCGAAGTTCCGCTTGCGCAGCCGCTCGACGAGCGCGCCGTAAGACTCGGCCTGGATCACGCGGTCGAACTGGCTCCGGTAGGTGGAGACGAAGCTCACGCCGTCGATCAGCACGTCGTAGACTCGCCAGCGGCCCTCGCGGACGTGCATGCGGTAGTCCAGCACCGTTTCGGTGCGCCGCTGCGTCACCACCTTCGACCGCACCGTGGCGAAGCCGCCGTCGATCACCTCGCCGACGAACGCGATCTTCTCGCCCGCGTACGCCTCGATCCGGCTCACGTAGGAGCGCTCCAGCAGGTCGCTGAAGAGCGCGACGAACTCGGCCTGCTCGTCGGCCGTCCGCTGGCTCCAGTGACGGGAGAGCGTCCGCCGCGTGATCTCATCGTAGTCGAACAGCTCGCGCGCGATCCGCCGCACTTCGGCCCTCCGGTCGGTCACGGCCTTGCCGTTCACTTCTCCGTCCTCGATGACGCTCAGGACCCGGACGATCGCCGACTCGACCGCTTCGCGCGGCCCCGTCACCGGCGAAGCCACCGCCGCTCCGGCTACCATCAGCCACGCTGCGAGTGCCTTACCCATTGTCCGATCCTCCCACCCCGTCTGCCCAGCATGGCCTGTGCCACCGGGAGGGAGGCGGAAACCTTTGTAATTCCATCGCTAAGTGTGGCCGCATAATGGACAGAGTGGCAAACCTGTCCGCGATTCGACACCAGGAGCGTCAACTCACAGTCGGCGTGGACGTGGGCGGCACGTGGATCCGGGTCGCGGCCTCGCGGGGTGGACGGCGGACCGCCGCGCTCGTGGCGCGCGCCGACCGCGATCTCGGCGCGCTCCCGCGGGCCCTCGGCGCGATCTGGCGCCGACAGGGCTGGCGCCGGCGCGACATCGCCGCGCTCGTCGTCGCCTCGCGCGCGATCTGGACCGCGCGCGAGTGCCGCGCTCTCGCGCGCACGCTGTCGGGCCTCGCGCGGCGTGTCCACGTTCTCTCCGACGCTCAGGCGGCGCTGCTCGGCGCCCTCGGCGACGGGCCCGGCATGCTGGTGCTCGCGGGCACGGGCTCGATCGTCGTCGGCCACGACGGGCGCGGCCGCTGGGCGCGCGCCGGCGGCCTCGGCCCGCTCCTGGGCGACGAGGGCTCGGGATTCTGGCTAGGCCGCGAGTGGCTGCGCGTCCGCGCGGAGCGCGGCGAGCTCCTCGCCGCGCTCGGGGCCGTCCACGCTCCCGACGCCGTCACGCGGATCGCCGCCCTCGCGCCCCGCGTGCTGGCGCGCGCGCGCCGCGGCGACCCGCGCGCGGGGGCGATTACGCGCGAGGGCCAGGCGCGCCTCGCCGCCCACGCCCGCGACGTGGCGCGCATGCTCCGGCTCAGCGGGCCGGTGGACGTGAGCTGGGCGGGGAGCGTGATGGAAGATTCGTGGTTCCGCGCAGGCGTCGTCCGGAGCCTGGCGCGGGCGGGGCTCCGAGCGCGCTGGCGCCGGCCGGCTGCAGAGCCCGTCGCCGCCGCCCTCCGAGCCGCCGAGCAGCTGTCAGGGAACGTGCGAGCCGAGACGCTCCCGCGGGCTGGGCCCCGCGAGCGGCGAGGCGAGCGATCCGGGGGGCCGTACGGCGCGCGCTGAACGCCGGCTCGTCGTCACCGTGTGCCCACGCGAGCCGGGCGTCGCGGTCCTTCCCGTCGGGCGCGGCGGCCGCGCGGCGCGCATGAACGCCGTGGCGATCCTCGACAGACTCAGGGCGCTCGTCGCGGCGCGCGGGCTCGGTGAGCGTGTCCGGTTCCGCGAGGGCTGCGCGGGCGGCTGCAGCTCCGACGGGCCCAACGTGAGCGTCGAGATCTTCCCGGTCACGCCGCCCGGCGAGCGGCCGGACCACGTCGCGATCGCCTGGAAGACCTACGTCTACTCCCTCCCGACGCTCGACTGCCTGGCGACGATCCTCGACGAGAACCTGGTCCGGCTCCGCGTGCGGGGCGGAGTGCGCCGACTCCGACGAAGCCAGCAGGGTGCTGAATAACTTGCAGGCTGCTCAAAAAGGTCCAGATGCAAGGCGGCGCCCGCGGGCCGCACGCGAGGCGTACTCCCTGTACGTTGAGCGTGCGGCCGAGGGCGCCAACGCCCCGAGCATCGCGCCGACCGTGAGTGGGTAGCCGAAGGGCCAGTCGAGCTCGGGCATGAACTTGAAGTTCATGCCGTAGACGCCCGCGATCATCGTGGGGACCGCGATGATCGCGGCCCATCCCGCGAGCCGCTTCATCGCATCGTTCTGCGCGACCGAGATGAGCGACAGGTTCGCCTCGAGGGCCGTGGTGAGCAGCTCGCGCAGCGTGTCCACCATCTCGTTGAGCCGGATCGCGTGGTCGTAGACGTCCCGGAAGTAGACGCGCGTGTCCTCCGGGATCAGCTCGACGTCGGTCCGCATGAGGCGGTTGCAGATGTCCACCAGGGGCGAGACCGCGCGCTTCACGTCGAGGAGATCCCGCTTGAGACGGTAGATGCGCTCGGTCGTCTCCCGGCGGAACCGCTCGCTGAAGATCGCCTCCTCGATCGCCTCCAGCTGGTCCTCGAGGGCATCCACGAGCGGGAAGAACTGGTCCACGATGAAGTCCGTGAGCGCGTAGAGCACGAAGCCCGGCCCCTTGGCCAGGAGCGCGGGCGTGGCCTCACACCGCGCCCGCACGTCGGCCAGGGGCGCGGAGGCCCCGTGGCGCACCGACACGAGGTACCGGGACCCCACGAAGATGTGGGTTTCGCCGAGCTCGACGCCGTCGGTCGCCCGGGCGAGCTGCGCCGTGCGCAGGACGACGAAGAGCGAGTCGCCGTACCGCTCGAGCTTCGGCCGCTGGTGGGCCCTGAGCGCGTCCTCGATCGCGAGGTCGTGGAGCGCGAACTCGTGCTGGATCTCCCGCAACAGCTCGGTGTCGGGCTCGTGCAGCCCGATCCAGACGAACCGGTCGGGCTGCGTCAAGACCTCGCTGATGTCGGGGATCGCGACGTCGCCGACGCGCCGGCCTCCGGCGTACGCGGCACAGGCGATGACGCCCTTCACGCGCGCGTTTCCCCGACGCCCGACGCCCCGGGGCGCGCGAACAGGCGCCACGCGAGCGGGCCGGTGAGCGCCGCGGCGACACCGGCGACCGTGTTGCGCCAGCCCGCGGTCGCCAGCGCGCCGAGGATGAACAGCGACGGGAAGACGACGACCAGGCTGGCCCCGACGGAGCCTCCGGGGACGCGCCACGGCCGGTCCATGTCGGGCGCGGTGACGCGCAGCCAGACGAACGCGGCGAGCTCGACGATCAGGCTCAGGGAGTAGAGCCAGACGTTGAGGACGATCAGCTCCTTGAAGGAGAACGCGGCGAACGCCGCGTAGCACGCGGCGGAGAGGACGACCGCCGGCCACGGCGTGCCGAAGCGCGGATGCACCACGCCGAGCCATGCCGGCATCCGGCGGTCGCGCGCCAGCACGTACGGCAGGCGCGAGTTGGTCAGCAGCAGCGACATGAAGAGACCGGCCGTGCTCACGACCGCGCCCGCCGCGACCGCGTGGCCGAGCCAGTCGCCGCCGATCGCCCGGGCCAGGACCGGCAGCATCCCCGTCGTCCACGCGCTCCACTCGGCGGCGCCGCTCGCCAGCGCCACGCCGACCGGGAGGACGTAGGACGCGGTGAGCACCGGCAAGGCGAGGAACGCCGCCCGGCGGAAGGTGCGCTCGGGAGCGCGCGTCTCGCCGAGGACCGTGGACGGCGTGTCCCAGCCGGAGTAGTTCCACATCACGACGGCGAGCCCGAGGCCCAGGGCCTCCAGCTCCTGCCCCTCGGGCGCGAGCGGCGTCCACGGCACCACGCGCGCGGCGCCGGCCCCGGCGACGACGAGCGCGACGACGGGCGCCAGGCCGGCGACCGCGAGGACGACGGCCGCGCGCCCCGTCGGCCGCACGCCGAGCACGTTCAGGGCCGTCAGGAGGACGATGAAGACGACGACGAGGAGCCAGCGCTCCCAGAGGGTCATCGCCGGGTACCAGAACTTCACGTACTCGACGAAGAGCGCCGGGTACACCGCGACGTCCAAGAAGCTGTCGATCCAGCTCCACCAGCCGACCTGGAACGACCAGAACGGCCCGAACGCGCGGCGGGTCCATTCCACGTAGCCGCCCTCGTCGGGCATGGCGGCCGCGAGCTCCGACATCGCGAGCCCGACGGGCAGGCTCCAGAAGAGCGGCGTCAGCAGCAGGAGGGCGAGCGTCATCCCGGGGCCGAAGGACGGCACCATGTCCTCGATACCGTAGGGCCCGCCGCTCACGTTGAAGAAGAAGACCGCGGCGAGCGAGACGGTTCCGAGCCCGCGCTTGAGCTGGTCCGTCAGACCGGCGTCCCCTGCGCGGCCGCGATGAGCCGGGGCAGCTCCGTCACCCACTCCTCGATCGGGCGCTGGGCATCCACGGTGATCTCGAGCTTGCCGGTGGGCAGCCGGCGCACGCGGCCGGGCGACGCCGGGCCGAGCGGGATCACGAGTTGCTCGCGGTGGATGCCGAGCCCGTCGGTCACCGCGAAGATCGCGTCGATCTCCTTCATGGTGACGACTTCAAGCACTGACGCCGACCTCCGTCGCGCACTCCCGGATCTGCCGCCACGTCTCGTCGTCGAGCGGCACGCCGTTGGCCCGCCGCTCGGCGAGGGTGCGCTCCTCGGGCTCGCCCGGGATCAGGATCTCCCTCGCTCCCGCCGCGAGCGGCGCGGACCGCACGAAGGCGAAGAGCTCGGCGACCTGGGCGTGGAAGTCGGCCAGCGGCAGGAAGCGCTTCGGGTCGAGGCACATCATGAGCGTGCCGTTGCGCACCGGGCCGGGCGTGGGCCGGGCCGGGCCCGTGCCCGAAAGGATCCCGGCCAGGATCTCGATGACGAGCGAGAGACCGTAGCCCTTGTGCTCGCCCGCCGTGATGAGCGAGCCCGGCGGCTGCGCGTAGTACTCGCGCGGATCCGTGGAGGGCTCGCCCCGGCCGTTCAGCATGATGCCCGGCGCCACCTTCTCGCCCTTGTTGAACTTCACCTTCAGCTTCCCCTCGGCCCAGACGCTCGTCGCGAAGTCGAAGGACATCGCGACCGACCCGTCCGGGCCGGGGATCGCGACGGCGTGGGGGTTGGTGCCGAGCCGCCGCGCGGCGCCGCCCCAGGGCGCGACGTTGAGCGCCATCGGCGCGTTCACCCAGAGCATCCCGATGAGCCCTTCGGCCGCGGCCAGCTCGGCGTAGTCGGCGAGCCGGCCGACGTGGTTGGTCTCCTTCAGCGTCACCGCGGACAGCCCCTGCGTGCGCGCCTTGTCCATCGCGAGGGCGATGCCGCGCCGGGCGACCACCTGGCCGAACCCGCGGTCGCCGTCGATCAGCGCGAGCGTCGGGGTCTCCGAGACGACACGGATCTTCGGCGTCGGGTTCACCTCACCGGCTTTCAGCGCGCGCACGTAGTGGGGGATGCGGATCACGCCGTGCGAGTCGTGGCCGCGCAGGTTGGCGCGGACGAGCAGCGTGGCGACCCACGCCGCGTCGTCCTCGGAGGCGCGCCAGGCGGCGAAGATGTCGCGCGTGATCCTCTCGAGCGTCGCGACGTCGACCATCCGCATTGGGGGACCCTCCTTTGTCGCGGGTCCGCGAGGCCGCCCTGAACCGTGGGTGGCTTGCCGCAGAAGCGCTGATAGACTAATCAACTGCATGCGCGAACGCGAGAGCGAAAAGATCAGACTCGGCGTCTCCGCCTGCCTCCTGGGCGCCGAGGTCCGCTATGACGGCGGCCACAAGAAGGACGCGTTTCTCACCGACACGCTCGGCCCCTTCGTCGAGTGGGTGCCCGTGTGCCCCGAGGTCGAGATCGGGCTTGGCGTACCCCGCGACGCGCTCCGCCTGGCCGGCGACGACGCGGCGCCGCGGCTCGTCGTCCAGAAGACCGGCGAGGACCTCACCGCCCGCATGCGACGCTATGCGGAGACCAAGACGCGCCAGCTCGAGGCGCTCGGCCTCCACGGCTATGTCCTCAAGCGCGCCTCGCCCTCCTGCGGCCTCTTCCGCGTGCGCGTCTACCGCGAGCGCGGCAGGCCGAACGGCGGCCGGGGCCTTTACGCCGACGCGCTGGTGCGGCGCTTTCCGGCGCTCCCGGTGGAGGAGGACGGGCGGCTCGGCGACGCGGCGATCCGCGAGAATTTCATCGAGCGCGTCTTCGCCTTCGCGCGCTGGCGCGCGTTTCTCGAGGCCACGCCCCGGCCCCGCGACCTCCTCGCCTTCCACGCGGCGCAGAAGTTCGCGATCCTCGCCCACAGCCCCGCACACCACGCGACGCTCGGGCGGCTCGCCGCGGCGCCCGGCTCGCACACGCGCGACAAGCTCGGCGCGTATGGGGCCCTCTTCATGGAGGCGCTCGCCATCCGCGCCACGCGCGCCCGCCACGCGAACGTGCTCCAGCACTTCGCGGGACTCTTGAAGCGCCAGCTCGACGCCCCGTCACGGGCGGAGCTGGCCGAGCTGATCCAAGACTACCGGGGCGGTCTCGTGCCGCTCGTGGTGCCGCTCACGCTTGTCCGGCACCACGCGCTGCGCCTCGGCCTCACCGACCTCGCCGACCAGGTCTATTTGAACCCGCATCCGAAGGAGCTTATGCTCCGGAACCACGTGTAGCCCATGACCGATCTCCTCGCCGACGTCACCGTCCTCGACTTCACGCGCGTGCTCGCGGGCCCCTACTGCACCCGCCTGCTCGCCGACCTCGGCGCGCGCGTGATCAAGATCGAGCGCCCGGGCGAGGGCGACGAGATGCGGCGCGGTCACCTGCAGCTCGAGGAGGGGCGCACCGACCAGTCCACCTACTTCATCCGCATCAACGCCGGCAAGAGGAGCGTGGCGATCGACCTCGCCCGCCCAGAGGGCCGCTCGATCGTCCTCGATCTCGCACGCCGCGCCGACGTCGTCGTGGAGAACTTCCTGCCGGGTGTCGTGAAGAAGCTCCGCTGCGACTGGGAATCGCTCCGCGCGGTCAAGCCCGACCTCGTGTACTGCTCGATCTCCGGCTACGGCCAGACGGGCCCGCTGCGCCGCCACCAGGCCTTCGCCCACATCATCAACGCGATGTCCGGCGTGATGCATCTCGAGCAGCAGGAGGACCCCGCGCCCCGCCCGGGGTACCTCCAGACCGCGGACGTGCTCGCGGGGACGCACGCGTTCGGCTCGATCCTCGCAGCGCTCTGGCGGCGGGCGCGGACCGGCCAGGGCGCCTACCTCGACGTGTCGATGCTCGAGTGCCTCATCGCCGCCGATGACATCACCTACGGCGCCGTGCTCAACGGCGGCGAGGAGTATCCGGGGCCGCGCCCGGGCATGATCGTCCACGGGATCGGCGACCGCTACGTGGCAGTCCAGACCGTCGGCGCCCCGCAGCTCTGGCCGCGGCTCGTCGCCGCGCTCGGTCGTCCGGAGCTCGCGACCGACCCGCGCTTCGCCACCCCGCTCGCGCGCCGCGGGCACTGGCGGGAGCTCCGCCCGATCATCTGCGCGTGGCTCGATCGCTTCGCGACCGTGGACGCCGCGGTCGAGAGGCTCACGGCCGCGCGGATCCCCGCCGCGCCGGTCCTTTCGCCCCGCGAGGTGGTCGCGCACCCCCACCTCGCCCAGCGCCACGCGTTCCCCGAGGTGGACCACCCGACGCGCGGCCGGCTGCGGGTGACGGGGGCGCCGTTCCAGGTGGACCACCGGCCGGTCGGGCCCGCGGCGCCAGCGCCCTATCGAGCCGGCGAGCACACGCGCGCCGTGCTCACGGAGTTCCTGGGGTACGCACCGGCGCGGATCGAGGAGCTACGGGCGCTGGGCGCGATCGAGACCGTCTAGCCACGTGGGGGGCCCCGACATGGCCCCCCACACCCCCAACGCTCGGCAGCGCCCCGGGGCACCCGGGGCGCTCCTCGTTCTCCGGTACTCCGACACGCTCCTAGGTCAGGCGAAGAAGTCAGCCACGGCGAACCACACGTCGGGGAAGGCGAGCGGCGAGACCACCGCCTCGCCGTCCAGGCGCGTCATCTCGGTGTAGCCGTCCGGGCCGGGCAGCCGGTAGACCTCCAGCGCGCACTCCTGGGCGAGAAAGAGCCAGAACTCCGCGATGGCCGCCCGCGAGTAGAGTCGCGTCTTCACCAGGCGGTCGAAGCGCACCATCGTGTCGGCGACTTCGACGGCGAGCAGGACGTCCTCCGGGTTCGGGTGCTCCCGGCTGTAGGAGACCGCGCGCGGGCGCAGCAGCAGGAGGTCGGGCTGGGGCTCCGAGCGCGGCCGGATGACCACCGGGTTCTGCGGCGAGACGACCGCGCGGTCGGCGAGGCGGGTGACGAAGAGCCGAGTGGCGTTGATGACGCAGCCGGCGTGACGGGGACCGATGGGCGACATCTCGAGGATCTCGCCCTCGATCAGCTCCACTCGCTCTTCGGGGCCGAAGACGCCGGCCTCGGCCATGCGGTGATACTCGTCGACCGTGAAGAGCCGGCGCGGGCGCTCGGCCTGGATCGCCATTGGAGACCTCCCGGCACAGTATACGGTGGCACGCGGTCAGCGTGGAGCGTACGCGCGAGGCGGTCAAGGCCGAGAATTCGATACGGCGGGATCCCGACGCCCCGGGAGGCGGAACGAAGCCTCGGCGATGACGGGACGCTATCGATTCTGTAGCGCGCGCTCCGCCGCGGCCTCGGCCGACCTCACGCAATCGGCGATGCCGACGCCGCGGTAGCCGCCGCCGGCAAGCCCGAGACCGGGGAGCGCGGCGACGCATCGCTCGATCGCCTCCACGCGCGCGAGATGGCCCACGTGGTACTGCGGCATCGCGGCGGGCCAGCGGTGGAGACGTGTGAGGACCGGCTCGGCGGTGATGCCCATCGCCTGGCGCAGCTCGTCGCGACAGCGGGCGATGAGGGCCGCATCCTCGAGCTCGAGGATGGCCTCGTTCAAGGCGCCGCCGACGAAGCAGCGGAGCAGCGCGTGGCCTTCCGGCGCGCGCCCCGGGTACTTCACGCTCGAGAACGTGCACGCGATCAGCGCCCGACCCTCGGCGCGCGGAACGACGAAGCCGAAGCCGTCGAGCGGATGCGGGACGTCCATGCGGCGGTAGCCGAAGCTGACCGTCGCGGAGGAGGCGTACGGGATCTCACCGAGGAGCGTCGCGAGCGCCGGGTCCACGTAACGCAGGAGGCGCCCGGCCACGTGCGACTCGGTCGTGACGATCGCGCGATCGGCCTCGAGCGGGGCGCCCGCATCGCACGCGATCCGCCAGCCCGCACCGCTCCGCTCGAGCCCGGTCACGCGGTGCTTGAGGAACACGGCGCCCGCCGGCAGCCGCGACGCGAGTGCCGTGACGAACTCCTCCATCCCGTCCTTGAACGTGACGAAGAGGCTCCAGCGCGCGCCGGAGGTGCCGGCCTGCGGCGCCTTCCGGCTCGCGCGCCAGAGCGCGAGGATGATGGACCGGTCGCGCTTTTCCAGTTCGAGGAAGCGCGGCATCGTCGCCGCGAGCGAGAGATCGTCGGGGTCGGCCGTGTAGATACCGGCGACGAGCGGCTGGGCGACGCGCTCGAGCGCTTCGCGGCCGAGCCGGCGGCGCACGAACGCGCCGAGGCTCTCGTCGTCGGCGATGCCGCGGGGCAGCACGAGGTCGAACGCCATCCGGAGCTTCCCCGGCCAGGAGAAGATCCGCGAGGTGACGAAGGAGCGGAGCTGCGTCGGCGCCAGGAGCTGGAACCCGTCGGGAAGCGGATGGAGGCGGCCCGCCCGCCAGACGAACACCTTCCTGAAGCGGTCGTCGGTGCGGGCCAGGCGGTCCTCGATGCCGAGCCGCTGGCAGAGCGCGAGCGCCCACGGCTTCTCCGACAGGAACGAGTCGGGCCCGGCCTCGACGAGGAAGCCGTCGGCGCGCTCGGTCGCGATCGTGCCGCCGAGCCTCTCGCGCGCCTCGACGACCGCGAGGTCGAGCGCGATCCCGCGCTCGCGCGCCACCTCCAGCGCCCGATGCGCCGCCGCGAGCCCCGCGATCCCCCCGCCGACGACGATGAGCCTCATCGCTCCTCGATCACCCGGTTGCGCTGAGCGGCGCAAGATGCAGATACCCGATCCGTGGCACCGCCGTCGGACGCTGGGCCGTGACGGGCCCCGGCGCCGCGAGCATCCCGATCGCGACCGTGGAAACGAGTGCGAGCGCTCTCAGCATCATTTGGACGCGCGCACGAGGTCGGCGAGCATTGCGATGAACGCGGGGTGGTCGTTGACGGCGGCGGCGCGGTGTATCGTCATGCCCTGGCGCTCGGCTCTCGCGCGCGCCTCGATGTCGAGGTCGTACAGCAGCTCCACATGGTCGCAGGCGAATCCGATCGGCGTGACGGCCGCGTGGCGCTCGCCCTCGCCTCCGAGGCGCTTCAGCACCGCGGCGATGTCGGGCTCGAGCCACGGCTGCCGCGGGCTCCCGCTCCGGCTCTGGTAGGCGAGCGACCAGCGCTCGTGGCCGAGCCGCGTCGCGACGGCTCGCGCCGCCGAGGTGAAATCGGAGACGTACGGCGAAGCGTCGGCCATGGCCACGGGCACGCTGTGCGCGGTGAAGACCAGCGGCGTCTTCGCTCGCTCGGCCGGCGGAAGTTCCGCCAGCGCTGCGCGCGTGCGCTCCGCCACCGCCTCGACGAACTTCGGGTGGTCGAACCATGCGGGGGCGTACGCGACATCCGGCGCGCCGGGAACCTTCGCGCGCGCCTCGGCGACGTCCTGCTGGTAACGCTCCCAGGAGGCGTCCGTGCGGAACGGCGAGAGGATGATGCCGAGGGCGCGCTTCACGCCCCTCCCCGTCATCACGGCGAGCGTCTCGTGGAGGAACGGGCACCAGTTGCGCATGCCGACGAAGACCGGGAGCGCGGGCCCGCGCACGGTGAGCTCCCGCTCCAGGGCGCGCGCCTGGGCGAGGGTCAGGTCGTTGAGCGGCGAGCGGCCGCCGGGCAACCGCTCGTAGTGGCAGGCGACTTCTTCGAGGTGCTCGGGCGGGATGCCGCGGCCGCGCGTGACGATCTCGAGGAACGGCCGGATCTCGTGCGGCGCCGTCGGCCCGCCGAACGCGATCAGGAGCACCGCGTCGACTTGCGTCATCGCCGGACTCACCGCGACCGTCGGTCGGATAGCTCGTGGACGATCTCCACGAGCGCGCGGACGTGCTCCACCGGCGTCTCCTGGAGCACGCCGTGGCCGAGGTTGAAGATGTGGCCCGGACGGCCCCCCGCGCGGTCGAGGACGTCCTTCACGCGCTGGCGGATGTAGGGCGGCTTCGCGAGAAGCACGGCGGGGTCGAGGTTCCCCTGGACGGCGACGTCGTGGCCGACGGCGGCCCAGCCCGCTTCGAGGTCGACGCGCCAGTCGAGCCCGAGCACGTCGCCGCCGGCGGCGCGCATGAGCGGGAGCAGCGCGGCGGTGCCGGTGCCGAAGTGGATCACGGGCACGCCGGGCGTCAGCGCGCGGACGAGCGCGCGCGTGTGGGGCTGGACGAACGCGCGGTAGTCGTCGGGCGCCAGCACGCCGACCCACGAGTCGAAGAGCTGCACGGCCCGGGCGCCCGCCGCGATCTGGCCGTTCAGGTAGCGCGCCGTCGCCTCCGCGAGGAGCTCCAGCAGGCGGTGCCACGCCTCGGGCTCCTCGTACATGAGCCGCTTCGTGTGGAGGTACTCGCGCGAGGGCCCGCCCTCGACGACGTAGGACGCGACCGTGAACGGCGCCCCGGCGAAGCCGATGAGGGGGACGCGCCCAGCGAGCGCCTGCGTCACGCGCCGCACGGTCTCGAACACGAACGGCACGGCGGCCTCGACGTCGATCCGGCCGAGCCGCGCGATGTCGCGCTCGCTCCTCACGGGCCGGCGGATCACGGGCCCCTCGCCCTTCGCGAACTCGAGCCCCACGCCGAGCGGCTCGACGATCAGGAGGATGTCGGCGAAGAGGATCGCCGCGTCCACGCCGAGCCGGTCCACGGGCTGGAGCGTGACCTCCGCAGCGGCGTCCGGGTTCCGGCAGAGCTCGAGGAAGCCGAAGCGGCGGCGCATGGCGCGGTACTCCGGCAGGTACCGGCCCGCCTGGCGCATGAGCCACACGGGCGTGTACGGAACGGGTTCCCGCCGCGCGGCGCGCAGGAATGGCGCATCTGGAAGTGACACGCCAGAGAGCTTATCATCTGGCCCTATGGCATACATATCAGGCAAGCAAGCGTTCCTCGAGGTCTTGAAGCAGGAGGGCGTCTCCGTCATGTTCGGCAACCCCGGCACGACGGAGCTGCCGCTGATGGACGGGCTCGCGCGCGAGCCCAAGATCCACTACGTGCTCGCGCTGCAGGAGGCGGTCGCGATCGCGATGGCCGACGGCTACGCCCAGGCCTCCGGCGGGCTCGC
>JACPCG010000160.1 GCA_016179925.1 Candidatus Rokuibacteriota bacterium
CTCATGCCGCTCCGCCGCGGCGGCCCGTACGCGACCGAGGACGCGCTCGTCGCCGACCTCGCGGCGATCGTCCGCCGCGAGATGCGGGCCCTCGTGGACGCGGGCTGCGAGTTCCTCCAGGTGGACGAGCCCAACTACGTCATGGGTGCCGGCAAGCACCGCGTCCTCCGCGCCGGCCCCGGGCCGATGCTGGAAGCGCTCCGGGCGACCGTGGCGGGCGTGCGCGCCAAGCTCGCCCTCCACGTCTGCTTCGGCAACGCCCACAACAACTCGTTCGCCTCGCCGCGGCGGTACGCGCCGCTCTATCCCCAGATCCTCGAGGCGCCGGTGGACCAGTTCGTCTTCGAGTACGCGAACCGCGAGATGGCGGAGATCGAGCTGTGGTCCCGGCACCCGACGACGAAGGAGGTCGCCGTCGGCGTGATCGACGTCAAGGCGTTCCGCGTGGAGTCGGCGGAAGAGGTCGCGGCGCGCGCGCGCCTGGCCCTCCACCACATCCCGGCCGAGCGCCTGTGGCTCGTGCCCGACTGCGGGCTCTGGGAGACGCCGCGCTGGGTCGCCGTGTCGAAGCTCCGCTCGATGGTCGAGGCCGCGCGCCTGCTACGGCGCGAGCTGAGCGGCAAGCCCTGACGGCGGCCGGCGGCCGGGTCCGCCCGGCGGCCAGCCGATGGCGACCCGAGCCGCACGCGTAATGCTGTGCGTCAATTCGCCCGGTCCGGGAATTTTCTGACATGATCGACCCGTCCTTCTAGGTAAGCAGTACTAGGCGGATTTGGCGCGTGAGGGCCGCCAGGAGGTCCGATGACCGACGGTGTCCGACGATCCACCGAAGGCGAGGCCGACGCGGCCACGGACGTCCCGGTCCGGGAGCGATTCGAGGAGCTCGCCCTCCCTCATCTACACCGTCTCTTCCGGCTCGCCGTGCGCCTCACCGGAACCGTGCAGGACGCCGAGGACCTCGTCCAGGAGACCTACGTCAAGGCGCTCCGGGCCTTCGCTGCGCTCCGCGAGCCCGAGGCAGTCGGGTCCTGGCTGCGTCAGATCCTCACGCGTCTCGTCTTCGACCGGCACCGCACGGAGCCGCGCGAGATGGCGGTCGGCGATCTCGAGGAGCTGGACCGCTTCTCCCTGTACGACCTCGTCTGGGACGAGGACCCGTTGCCGTATTCGGACAACCTCCACGGCGATTTTCTCGCCCAGTTCGACGACGAGGAGGTCCGCCGCGCCCTGCTCGCCCTGCCCGAGGCGTATCGGGTGCCGCTCGTGCTCCTCTACGCGGAGGAGCTGAGCTACCGCGAGATGGCGGAGATGCTCGAGGTCCCGGTCGGGACGATCATGTCTCGCCTGCACCGGGGACGGAAGATCCTGGAGCGCGAGCTGTGGGAGTGCGCGAAACGCCGAGGACTGGTGAGGAGCTGGGACCGATGACCCCGCTGACCTGCGATCAGGTGGTGAAGCAGTTCTTCGCGTATCTGGACCGCGCGATCTCCGGCGCGCCGCTCGACCAGATCGAGGAACACCTGGAGGAGTGCCTCTCCTGCTGCGACAAGCTGGCGTTCAGCCGGCAGGTGGACGCCTTCGTCAAGGCGCGCGTGCCCGAGGGGAAGGTGCCCGAGGGGTTCGAGGCGCGGGTGCGGCAGGCCCTGCAGCGGGCGCAGGAAGGCGTGTGACAATGCCGTACTTCACCGAGGGTCAGGCGCGCGCGATCATCCGGGACACGTACGGCCAGGCGCACTCTGACGCCGACGCCGTCGCGGCGCTGCTCTACAGCGCCGACGAGCTGGCGCCGCTGCCGCGGGGCGCGGTCGAGCTGGCGTTCGGTCTCGGCAATCCGCTGCGCCGGGCGGCGCTCAAGCCCGGCGAAGTGGTGCTCGATCTCGGATGCGGGGCGGGGATCGACACCATCCTGGCCGCGCTTGCCGTCGGGCCGGGCGGGAAAGTCATCGGCCTCGACATGACTCCCGAGATGGTGGAGCGCGCACGGCAGCACGCGAGCCTGGCCGGCGCGACGAACGTGGAGGTCCGCGAGGGCGTGATGGAGGACCTCCCGGTGGCCGACGCGTCGGTGGACGTGGTCGTGTCCAACGGCGTCCTCGGCCTCTCGCCGCGTCAGAGCCGGGCCCTGGCCGAGGTGACGCGCGTGCTCCGTCCGGGCGGGCGCGTCGCGATCGCCGACTTCGTCGTGACCGAGCGGCTGCCGGATGACGTGCTGAGGAGCCCTGCGGCGCTCGCCGGCTGACTGGCGGGGACACTGGCGGAGCCAGTGTTGCTGAAGAAGTTCTTCAACGTCGGATTCGAGGCGATCGAGGCCCACGACCGCCGGCCCTTCGGTCTCGACGAGCTCGGCCGCTACCCGCTCTTCACCAAGGAGTTCCTCGACTTCCTGCGGCAGGCCCTGCCGCCGGAGCGCCACCGCGAGGTGGTGTGGTCCGTCGTCGTGACGGCCCAGAAACCCCATCTCCGCACGGCGCCGCGCCACTGCGCGGCCTGTCGTCACGACAACGCCTCCGACGCGACGTTCTGCAGCCGGTGCGGGGTGCGACTGGCCGGAGCCGCAGGGAAGGACGCCGCCCTTCCGCGCGCGGATGCGCTGTGCGACCTCGGCGACAGCGGGTGCGAGGCGGGCACCCTGCTCAAGGTGCGGGGCGTCGTCGCGTCGCTCGCCGCCCGTCAGGTGCTCGAGCTCCACTCCACCAACCCGACCATGCAGGACGACGTCCCCGCCTGGTGCCGGATGACCGGTCACGAGTATCTCGGAGCATCGGGCAGCCGATATTTCGTGAGGAAGCGGTGATCGCGAACGCTCCGCCCGACTCGCACGATGTGCTCGACGCCGGCGATCAGAGCTGCGGCGATCTCGCCATTGCGCTCAAGCGCGCTGTCGCGCGGCTTCGGAGCGGCGAGATCCTCAAGCTCCTCACCCGCGATCCCGGGGCCAGGGCGGATGTGCCGGCCTGGTGCCGGATCACCGGCCACCGGCTCCTGTGGGGCGACGGGAGCACGTTCTTCATCCAGCGAAAAGAGATCCAGCGAAAGGAGACCTGACCATGCCGGGACGGTTTTGCGTCAGCATCACGCACGCGAAGGACAACACGGACAAGGCGACGGTCGCCTTCGTCGTGGCCAACGCCGCCGTCGGCTCGGACAAGGAGACGGTGGTGTTCCTCTCGACCGAGGGGGTGTGGCTTGCCGTTGACGGCTACGCCGACGATATCCGCGAGCCGGGCTTCGCGCCCCTCAAGCAGCTCATGGGCGACTTCACCGCCAACGGCGGCAAGATCTGGGCCTGCTCGCCCTGCATCAAGAAGCGCAAGCTGGAGGACGCGAAGTTTGTGCCGGGCACCGAGATCGTCGGTGGCGCCAAGGCGGTCGAGTTCCTCTCGGGCGGCACGCCCAGCCTCAGCTACTGAGAACATGGGGGGCCTCGAAGGGCCCCCCAACCCCCCCGCGCTCGCACGCGCCCCGGGGGACCCGGGGCGCGGCTCGATGACGCGATTCGTTCACGGGCTCTGAGGCGGACCGGACGAAAGGAGGCGAGAATGCCGCTCGACACCACGCGTCTTCGCGACGAGATCAGGAAGGTCTACAGCGAGGTCGTCGGCGATCCGAAGAAGGGCTATCACTTCCACACGGGGCCCGAGTACGCGACCGAGCGGCTCGGCTACTCGCGGGCGGAGCTGGCCGAGTTGCCCGACGCCGTCACGGCGCCCTTCGCCGGCGTCGGCAACCCGCTCGCGATGGGACGGCCCGAGGTCGGGCAGACCGTGGTCGACATCGGCGCCGGGAGCGGGACGGACACCTTCCTCGCCGCGCGCGCTGTCGGCCCGTCGGGACGGGTCATCGCGGTCGACATGACCGACGCCATGCTCGAGCGCGGACGCGAGAACGTGCTGCTGACCGGGATGACACAGATCGAGTACCGCAAGGGATTGGCCGAATCCCTGCCGGTGGCCGACGCGTGCGCCGACCTCGTCATCTCCAACGGTGTCGTCAACCTCTCCCCGGACAAGGATGCGGTCTTCCGCGAGACATTCCGCGTCCTGAAGCCGGGCGGACGGCTGCAGATCGCCGACATCGTGGTCCACAAGGACATCCCGCCGGCCGGGCGCGAAGACATCGCCATCTGGACCGCCTGAATAGGCGGCGCTCTCCTGGAAGGAGAGTACGTCGCAAAGGTCGCCGGGGCCGGGTTCGTGGACATCGAGATCGTCTGGCGCGGCAAGCCCTTCACGGGCGCCAGCGGGCAGCGCAAGGCCGACAAGTTCGAGACGGAAGGAGTCAACCTCCGCGCGCGGAAGCCCTGAGGCAGAGCCGCCCGCCGATGGTGTGTGAGCGCTGTCGAACCGATAACCCACCGCAGGCGCGGTTCTGCAGGGAGTGCGGGGCCCGCCTCGGGCTCTACTGCGCCGGGTGCGGCGCCGAGTTGCCGGCCGGTGCCAAGTTCTGCGTCCACTGCGGCCAGCCGGCCGGTGCGACGGCGCCGGGAGCCGGCTCCCCGATCGTCTCTCCCCCGGCGCTGACCCCGCGACACCTCACCGAGAAGGTGCTCGCCTCGCGGGCGAGCCTCGAAGGCGAGCGCAAGCAGGTGACCGTGCTGTTCGCCGACCTCAAGGGGTCCCTCGAGCTGCTCGCCGACCGCGACCCCGAAGACGCCCGAAAGCTCCTGGACGCGGTCCTCGAGCGCATGATGGGCGCCGTCCACCACTACGAAGGCACCGTCAACCAGGTGCTGGGCGACGGGATCATGGCGCTGTTCGGGGCGCCGCTGGCGCACGAGGACCACGCGATGCGCGCGTGCTACGCGGCGCTCAGGATGCAGGAGTCCGTGAAGCGCTACGCCCAGGAGATCCAGCGCACCGAGGGGTTCCCCGTCCAGATCCGCGCGGGGCTGAACTCGGGCGAGGTCGTGGTCCGCTCCATCGACAGCGACCTGCACATGGACTACACCGCGGTGGGCCAGACCACCCACCTGGCCGCGCGCATGGAGCAGATGTGCATGCCGGGATCGATCCTCATCACGGCGAGCACGTTCAGGCTCGCCGAGGGCTATGTCCTCGTCAAGCCGCTCGGCCCGATCGCCGTGAAGGGCCTGGGGGAGCCGGTGGAGGCCTACGAGGTCACGGGGGCGGGGCCTGCGCGCACGCGGCTCGAAGCGGCGGCTGCCCGCGGGCTCACCGGGTTCGTCGGACGGCAGACCGAGCTCGAGACGCTCCGCGACGCCGCGGAGCGGGCGCGGGCCGCCCACGGCCAGGTCGTCGCGCTCGTCGGGGAGCCCGGCGTCGGCAAGTCACGCCTCGCGTGGGAGTTCAGCCGCTCGCATCGCACGCGCGACTGGGGGATCCTCGGCGGCACGGCCCTCTCGTACGGCAAGGCGACCGCGTATCTGCCCTTTCTCGACCTTCTCCGGGCCTACTTCCAGATCGACGCGCGCGACGACGGGAGGAAGACCCGCGAGAAGGTCACCGGCAAGATCCTGGCGCTCGATCGGGCGCTCGAGCCCACGCTCTCGCCGGTGCTGTCGCTGCTGGATGCGCCCGTCGACGACCCGGGGTGGATGTCGCTCGAGCCTCCGCAGCGCCGGCTGCAGACGCTGGAGGCCGTGAAGCGCCTGCTCCTCCGGGAGAGCCAGATCCAGCCGCTGCTTCTGATCGTCGAGGATCTCCACTGGATCGATGCCGAGAGCCAGGCGCTCCTCGACACGCTGGTCGAGAGTATCCCGACCGCCCGCATGCTGCTGCTCGTCAACTACCGGCCGGGGTACGAGCACGCGTGGCGATCGAAGTCGTATTACGCCCAGGTGCGGGTCGACGTGTTGCCCGGCGACAACGCTCACGAGCTGCTCCGCCTCCTCCTGGGCGCCGACCCCGCGCTCGAGCCCCTGAAGGCGGGTCTGATCGAGCGGACCCAGGGCAACCCGTTCTTCCTCGAGGAGTGCATCCGCACCCTCGTCGAGACCCACGCCCTGGCCGGTGAGCGCGGCGCCTACCGGCTCGCGAAACCGCTCCCGCCGACCCCGGTGCCGGCTACCGTCCAGCCCCTCCTCGCCGCGCGGATCGACAGGCTCCCCCCCGAGGACAAGCATCTCCTCCAGGCCGCCGCGGTCGTCGGCAAGGACGTCCCCTTCGTTCTGCTCCACGCGATCGCCGAGCTGCCCGAGGAAGCGCTGCGGGCGGGGCTCGGGCGGCTGCAGGCCGCCGAGTTCCTCTACGAGACGAGCCTCTTTCCGGACATCGAGTACACGTTCAAGCACGCGCTCACCCACGAGGTCGCGTACGGCACCCTCTTGCAGGAGCGGCGGCATGCGCTCCACGCCAGGATCGTTGATGTCCTCGAGTCGCGGGCGCGCGGCCGGCTCGGCGAGCAGCTCGACCGGCTCGCCCACCATGCCTTCGCCGGAGAGGTCTGGGACAGGGCGGCGGGCTATCTGCGGGCGGCCGGCGCGAAGGCCGCCGCGCGCTCGGCGTACCGCGAGGCGGTGACCTGCTTCGAGCGGGCCCTCAGCGCCCTCGGGCACCTCCCCGAGTCGCGCGACACCCTGGAACAGCGGCTCGAGCTCCGCCTGGATCTCCGCCGGGCGCTCCTTCCGCTCGGCGCGTCCGCGCGGATCCTCGAGCATCTCCGCGACGCCGAAGCCGTCGCCGAATCCCTCGGCGACGCTCGCCGCGCGGGCCGGATCGCCGCCTACATGGCGAATTACTTCTGGTGGGTCGGCGCCCCCGGGCGGGCGATCGAGGCCGGGGAGCGCGCGCTCGCCTCCGCCGCCGGTCTTGGCGACGTCACCCTCGAGGCGACGGCCAGCTTCTACCTCGGCCAGGCGTACTGCGCCCAGGGAAGCTACGCGCTCGCCCTCGACTTCCTGCGGAAGGCCGTGCATGCCGGCGGGCGAGACGGCCAGCCACGCCCGGCCGTCGTCCTGTTCCTCAGCTGGCTGGCGCGATGCCTGGCCGAGCGTGGCGAGTTCGGGGAGGGGTTGGCGGTGGCTGAGGAGGCGGCGCGGATGGCCGAGGCCGTCGATCGCCCGGACAGCAGGCTTGCGGCGGACCAGGGGCGCGCGTTCCTCCGCGTCCGTCGCGGGGAGTTCGCGCTTGCCATCGACGACGTGGGAGGGCACCGCGTCCTGCGGCCCGTGGTGAATCTGCCGCCCCAACTGGTCCTGTCGGACTCGCTGCTCGGCTACGCCTGCGCCCGCGCCGGTCGTTTTTCCGAGGCGATCCCGACGCTCGAGCAGGCCGTGGAGCAGGCGGCCGCCATGGGTCTCATGGTGGAGCAGGCCCTGCGCGAGACCTGGCTCGGGGAGACGTACCTGCTGGCCGGCCGCATCGACGACGCGAGCCGGCTCGCCCGGAGCGCCCTCGCCGCGGCCCGCGCCCACGAGGAGCGCGGGAACGAGGCGTATGCGCTCCGGCTCCTGGGAGAGATCGAGGCGTGCCGCGACCCGTCGGGTCGCGACGCCGGCGCGCACTACCAGCGGGCCACCGTCCTGGCCGGCGAGAGCGGTATGCGGCCTCTCGTCGACCGGTGTCAGCGCGAGATGGCGTCCCTCGGCCTCGAGGGGTACGCCGGCACGACCGCGGGCTAGCCGGGCCGCGCCGCCCGACCCGGGTGCGTTCGCGCGTCCTCTTCTGCGATACTTGCGCATGGCCTCGCGCACGTCTCCCTCACGCATCAGCCAGACGAAGATCCTCGCCGATCTCAGGCTCGCGGCGAAGAAGGGCGACCGCACCGCGCTCTCGCTCGCCCTCGACCGGATGCGGACGCTCGCCCACTCGCCGCGCTACTGGGAGAAGTACCTCGTGCTCCTGTCGAATCCGCTCGCCCGACTCGTGGATCTCCTGGTCATCAAGCAGGGCGACCGGATCGCCCACCAGAAGGGGCGGAAGCTCCCGAAGCCCTCGACCGCCGCCGGGAAGCGCAAGAGAAAGGAGCCGACCAAGCCTCCCCGCCGGAAGCCCGCGCTCTCCACCGAGCAACCCACGCTCTTCGACCTCTGAGCGTCTGATTCTTTGGACATTGACGGCTGGGGCGGCGGACGTACCGTCGTGGAGTGGTAGACTGTCGCTGGAGGATATGTCGTCGATGTCTTCGCGAGTCGTTCTCACGTATCGCGACTTCGAGGCGCTGCCGGCCGATGGCCGCCGCTACGAGCTGCACGACGGCGAGCTGTCCGTGACGGCGGCGCCGGCCCCCGATCATCAACACGTCCTCCTGGAGCTCGCGGTCGTGCTCAGGGCATTCGTCAACGAACGTCGCCTGGGCAAGATCTTCGTCTCCCCGATCGACTGCATCCTGAGCGACGTCACCGTGGTGGAGCCCGACATCGTCTACCTCGCGCGCGACCGGCTGTCGGCGGTCAGTGCCCGTGGGATCGAGGGCCCGCCCACGCTGGCGGTCGAGATCCTCTCGCCCTCCACGGCGCACATGGATCGCGGCGTGAAGCTCCAGCTCTACGCGCGGCACCGCGTGCCGTACTACTGGATCGTGGATCTCGACGCGCGCGCGATCGAGGGGTACGTGCTGAAGGGGGAGGCCTACGAGCTGGCGGCGCGCGCCGAGGGAGCTGAACCCGTCTCGCTCCCGCCCTTCCCCGATCTCCGCCTGGACCTCTTCAGCCTCTGGGCCTGAGCCGCGCCCGCCGGGCGGACCTCGTCAGGTGGCCGTGGCGGCCCGCCCGCCGGGTTGACACGCCGTCCGCCCGAGTGGATACTACCCCCAGGGGGTATAGCCGTGATCAACGAGGAGACGAAGGCCAAGGCGCTCGGGCGGCTCCGGCGGATCGAGGGGCAGGTGCAGGGCCTGCAGCGGATGATCGAGCACGAGGCGTACTGCGTCGACATCCTCCTGCAGATCTCCGCGGTCCAGGGAGCCCTTGAGCAGGTCGAGAAGCTCCTGCTCGGCCGGCACATCGAGTCGTGCGTCGCCGACGCGCTGCGCTCGGGCTCCAAGAGCGAGCGCCAGCAGAAGATCGACGAGCTGCTCGACGTCTTCGCGCGCTTCCGGGGCAAGTGATGGCGGCGATCACGGCGCCCGTGCGCGGGATGCACTGCGCCGCGTGCGTGGGCAAGGTCGAGCGCGCCCTCACGTCGGTCGAGGGCGTGGAGTCCGCCGCGGTGAACCTGGCGACCGAGCGGGCCACGGTCGCCTTCGATCCCGCCCGGGCCGACTTCGCCCGGCTGCGGGAGGCTGTCGCCGCGGCGGGCTACGAGCTCGCCGAGCCGCCGCCGGAGGCCGAGACGGCAGACGCGGTGGACCGTGAGCGCGCCGCGCGCGAGGCCGAGCAACACCGGGAGAAGACGAAGTTTATCGCCGGCGCGATCCTGTCGGCGCCCGTCCTCCTCGGCGGGATGCGGCATCTGTTGCCGTGGGTGCCCGGCGTGCTCCACGACCCCTGGCTCCAGCTCGCGCTGACGACGCCCGTCCAGTTCTGGGTCGGGTTCCAGTTCCACCGCGGGTTCCTCCACGACCTCCGCTATCGCACGGCCTCCATGGCCACGCTCGTCTCGATCGGCACGAGCGCCGCGTACTTCTTCAGCCTCGCCGTGACGCTCTGGCCACACGCGTTCGCGGGCCACGGCGCGATGACCTACTACGACGTGAGCGCCGTCGTCATCACGCTCGTCGTGCTCGGCCGCTGGCTCGAGGCCCGCGCGCGCGGGCGGACGTCGGAGGCGATCCGGCGGCTCGTCGCTCTCGCGCCGCGGACCGCGCGCGTGCTGCGCGACGGGCAGGAAGTGGACGTGCCGACCGCCGAGGTGCTGGTCGGCGACTTGATTCGCATCCGCCCCGGCGAGCGCGTGCCGGTGGACGGCGTCGTCGTCGAGGGCGCCTCCGCCGTGGACGAGTCCATGCTGACCGGGGAGAGCCTCCCGGTCGAGAAGGCGACGGAGTCGAACGTCTTCGCCGGCACCGTGAACCGGACCGGCAGCTTCGTCTTCCGCGCGGCGCGCGTCGGCAGCGAGACGACGCTGGCGCGGATCATCAAGCTGGTCGAGCAGGCCCAGGGCTCCCGGGCTCCGATCCAGCGGATGGCCGACCGGGTCGCCGCGGTCTTCGTCCCGATCGTCCTCGTCATCGCCGCCGTGACCTTCGTCGTCTGGTGGCTCCTCGGCCCGGCGCCCGCGGCCCTCTTCGCGCTGACCAACGCCGTCGCGGTGCTCGTGATCGCCTGTCCGTGCGCGATGGGGCTCGCCACGCCGACCGCGATCATGGTCGGGACCGGGCGCGGCGCCGAGGTGGGTGTGCTCATCAAGAGCGCCGCCGCGCTCGAGCTCCTGCACAAGGTGAATACCGTCGTCTTCGACAAGACCGGCACCCTGACCGTCGGCCGCCCCGGGGTGACGGATATCGTGGCGATCGGGACGGCGACCGAGGACGAGGTCCTGGCGCTCGCCGCCGCGGCGGAGCAGGGCTCGGAGCACCCGCTGGGGGAGGCGATCGTGGCGCGC
>JACPCG010000161.1 GCA_016179925.1 Candidatus Rokuibacteriota bacterium
CCGCCTCGTGGCGGATGCGGTCGGCGAAGGGCGTCTGGTAGAGCCGGCCGTAGACGGGCTTCTGGTCGGGCACCGTCTGGCCGGCGGAGACGTCCACGATGTCGCAGCCGTGCGCCTTGAGGAGCTTCGCCAGCTCGACGGCGTCGTCGGGCGTGCCCCCGCCCTCCATCCAGTCGGTCGCCGAGATCCTGACCGACATGGGCTTTCGTGCGGGCCAGACGGCCCGCACCGCGTCGAAGACTTCCAGGGGATAGCGCGCGCGGTTGGCGAGCGCACCGCCGTACTCGTCAGCCCGCGTGTTCGTGAGCGGCGAGAGGAAGCTCGCCAGAAGATAGCCGTGGGCGAAGTGGAGCTCGAGGAGGTCGAAGCCCGCCTCCTCCGCCATCCGCGCGGCGCGGACGAAGTCGTCCCGCACCGCGTCCATGTCGCTCCGGTCCATCGCCTTCGGCACCTGGCTGTGCGGGTAGTACGGGATCGCCGAGGCCGAGATGATCGGCCAGTTGCCGGCCGGGAGCGGCTGGTCGATCCCTTCCCACAGCTTCTTGGTCGAGCCCTTGCGCCCGGCGTGGGCGAGCTGCATGCCGATCTTCGCCGGTGAATTCCCGTGGACGAAGTCCACGATCCGCTTCCACGCGGCGACGTGCTCGGCCTTGTACATCCCGGTGCAGCCGGGGCTGATGCGGCCCTCGCGGCTCACGTCGGTCATCTCCGTGATGACGAGCCCGGCGCCGCCGAGCGCGCGGCTCCCGAGGTGGACGAGGTGCCAGTCGTTCGGCGTGCCGTCCTCGGCCGAGTACTGGCACATGGGCGAGACCACCACGCGGTTCGGGAGCACGAGCTGGCGCAGGCGGAACGGGGTGAACATCGGGGGCGGCGCCGGCGCCGCGGGCACGGCGACGCGCGCCTGGCGCTCCGCCTGCGAGGCGAACCACCGGTCCACGGTCGCGACGAACCGCGGGTCGCGGAGCCTCAGGTTGTCGTGGGTGACGCGGAGGCTCCGCGTGAGCAGGCTCATCGCGAACTGGATCGGCTCGAGCCGGCCGTAGTAGCGCTCGGTCTGCTCGAACCACTCGAGGCTCACCTGCGCGGCGCGTTGCAAACTCTCGACCTGAGGCCGTCGCTCTTCTTCGTACGCGACGAGAGCCTTCTTCACCTCGCCGTGGCGCTGGAGCGCCTGGGCGAGCGCGATCGCGTCCTCCATCGCGAGCTTCGTCCCCGAGCCGATGGAGAAGTGCGCGGTGTGCGCGGCATCCCCGATGAGGACGATGTTGCCGTGGTGCCAGCAGCCGTTCTTCACCGTGGGGAAGTTCCGCCAGAGCGAGCGGTTCTTGAGGAGGCGGTGGCCTCGCAGCTCCTCCGCGAAGAGGCGCTCGGCGAACGCGAGGGTCTGGTCCTCGTCCGCCTGGTCGAGCCCCGCGTTGCGCCACGCCTGCTCGGTCGTCTCGAGGATGAACGTGGACATGGACTCGTTGTAGCGGTAGGCGTGGACGCGCCAGAGCCCGTGCTCGCTCTCCTTGAAGATGAACGTGAAGGCCGGGAACGGGAACGTGGTGCCGAGCCAGACGAACTTGTTCGGCCGCCAGTCCACCTGCGGCCTGAAGTGCTCCGCATACCGGCTGCGGATGAAGCTGTTCACGCCGTCGGCGGCGAGGACCAGGTCGGCGTCGGCGTACGCGGCGAGGTCGCCGACTTCGACCTGGAAGTGCAGCGTCACGCCCAGCTCGGCGCACCGGCGCTGGAGGATGTCGAGCAGGAGCTGGCGCGACATGCCGGAGAAGCCGTGGCCGGTGGAGGTCAGCACCTCGCCCCGGTAGTGGATGTCGATGTCGTCCCAGTGGGCGAAGCTCCGGCTGATCGCCTCGTACGTTGGGCGGTCGGCCTCGGCAAAGTTCTCGAGCGTCGCGTCGGAGAAGACCACGCCGAAGCCGAAGGTGTCGTCCGCCCGGTTGCGCTCGACGACGAGGATGTCGTGGGCGGGGTCGGCCTTCTTCATCAGGAGGGCGAAGTAGAGCCCCGCGGGACCGCCGCCGATACTAACCAGCTTCACGTAGGCATTTTAGGCTAGAATCTGCTCCAGGTTCCTCACGAAACGCTTGGCTCCTTGATCCCAACCCGGAGGTTCACCCGATGGCAGTCAGCAGGCTCGTCCTCAGTCTTTCCCTCGCGGTGATTGTCGCCGCCGCCGGCGTCGCGACGGCCCAGGAGAAGGTCGGCAAGGTCAGCTTCCCGACCTCGTGCAGCGCCGCGGTGCAGCAGGAGCTCGAGCGGGCCGTCGCCATGCTCCACTCCTTCTGGTTCTCGGCGTCCACCAGTGCGTTCAACGCCGCCGCCCAGGGCGACCCCGCTTGCGCCATCGCCCACTGGGGCATCGCGATGAACGCGCTCGGCAACCCCTTCGCGTGGCCGCCGGCGCCCAAGGGGCTGGCCGACGGCTGGGCCGCCGTCGAGAAGGCGAAGGCCGCCGGCGCCAAAACCCAGCGCGAGCGCGATTACATCGGGGCGATCGAGGCGTTCTACAAGGATGCGGCCACCGTGGATCACCGGACGCGGGCGCTCGCCTATCTCCAGGCGATGGAGCGCCTCTCGCAGCGCTATTCGGACGACCGCGAGGCCGCGATCTTCTACGCGCTCGCCCTCAACGCGACGGCGCTGCCGACCGACAAGACGTACGCGAACCAGCTCAAGGCCGCGGCGATCCTCGAGAAGGTGTTCGCGGAGCAGCCGCAGCATCCGGGCGTGGCGCACTACCTGATCCACAGTTACGACTATCCGCCCATCGCCGAAAAGGGGCTCACCGCCGCGCGGCGGTACGCCGGGATCGCGCCGGCGGCGCCACACGCGCTTCACATGCCCTCGCACATCTTCACCCGGCGCGGCTACTGGCAGGACTCCATCGAGTCGAACCGCGTCTCGGCGGCGGCCGCTATGGATCATTTCAACCAGCTCCACGCTCTCGACTACCTGGCGTACGCGCACCTCCAGCTCGGGCAGGACGCGGCGGCCAAGCGCGTGCTCGACCAGGTGAACGAGATCCCGAAGGTCAACGTCGAGCACTTCGTCACCGGCTTCGCGCTGGCGACGATTCCGTCCCGCTATGCGCTCGAGCGCGGCCGCTGGGCGGAGGCCGCGTCCCTGACGCTCTTCGCGAAGGAGTTCCCGTGGGGGCGGTTCCCGCAGTCGGAGGCTCAGCTCGTGTTCGCGCGGGCCCTCGGCGCCGCGCGGGGCGGCGACGTTGCCGCCGCGCGGCGCGACATCGACCGCCTCGGCGCGCTCCGCGACGCGCTCGCTGCGGCGAAGCAGGGCTACTGGGTCGAGCAGGTCGAGATCCAGCGCCAGGCGGCCGCCGCCTGGGTCGCGCGCGCCGAAGGCAAGAAGGAGGAAGCGCTCGCCCTCCTGCGCTCGGCCGCGGAGCGCGAGGACGCGACGGAAAAGCACCCCGTGACGCCGGGTCCGATCGCGCCCGCGCGCGAGCTGCTCGCCGAGATGCTGCTCGAGTCGAACCAGCCGGTGGAGGCGCTGAAGGAGTTCGAGGCCACGATGCGCGTGGAGCCGAACCGCTTCAGGACCGTCGCCGGCGCCGCGCGGGCCGCCGAGGTGGCCGGCGACAAGGCGAAGGCGCGGCACTACTACACCCAGCTCCTGACGCTCGGTGAGAAGGCCGACGCGGAGCGCGCCGAGCTCCGTCAGGCCAGGGCATTCCTCGGCAAGTAATCGTCAACCCGAAGGAGGCCGACCATGGCGAAAGTGCTCAAGTGCGGAGACCTGATGCCGGGCTGCAACTTCGTGGCCGAAGGCAAGGACGTCGCCGAGGTGATGGCGAAGGGCGCCGCGCACGCCAAGTCCGCGCACGGGATCTCCACGATCCCGCCCGATCTGGCGAAGAAAGTCCAGGCGGCGATCAAGGACAAGTAGCGCGTGGCGACGCCAGTCTTCCGCGACTACGACCGGCGGGCGCTCGACGCCGAGTACAACAACCGCCAGAAGGTCAAGGACGCCGCGGACTATCTCGCGCGATACGCGAGCGAGAGCGCCCGAGCGCGCGCCGAGCTGGCCTGCCGTCTCGACGTGGCGTACGGGCCGGGCCCGGGGGAGACGCTCGACGTGTTCCCCGCGCCCGGCCCGGCGCCGGCGCCCGTCCACGTGTTCATCCACGGCGGCTACTGGCACCGCCTCGACAAGGCCGACTTCAGCTTCGTCGCGCGGGGCCTCCTGCCCGAGGGCGCGGCGGTCGTCGTGATCAACTACGCGCTCATCCCCACCGTGGACATGGACGGGCTGGTCCGCCAGTGCCGCGCCTCCATCGGTTGGATCTACCGCCATGCGGCGTCGTTCGGCGGGGATCGCGCCCGCATCTCGGTCTCCGGCCACTCGGCCGGCGGCCACCTGGTCGCGATGCTGATGTCCACCGACTGGCCGGCCTTCGACTCCGGCCTGCCCGCCGACGTGATCAAGGCGGGCTGCGGCATCAGCGGGCTCTACGACCTCGAGCCGATCCGCCTCTGTTACCTCAACGACGTTCTGAAGCTCACGCCCGAGGCGGCCCGGCTCAACAGTCCCGTTCACCAGCCGCCGAAGCGCTCGGGACCGCTCGTTCTCCCCGTCGGCGGCCTCGAAGGCCCCGAGTATCACCGGCAGACCGACGACCTCGCGGCGGCCTGGCGGAAGCGCGGCCTGCCCTGCGAGGGGGTCCACATGCCGGGACTCCACCACTTCTCGATCGTCGCCGAGCTCGAGGACGCGAAGAGCGATCTCAGCCGGCTGATCGCGACGCGGGTCCTCTCGCTGTAGCGAGGCGCTTAGAGTGCCAAGTTTTCAACCATTCTGGTCACAAATTGCCGATCGGGCGGACGGCGACCCGGGCTCGGCGTCGGCGCGCATTTGAGATTCCCGCGGCAATTCAGGCATTTTGGGAGCGCCGTGTCGCGCTCCCTGCCCTCTCACGCGTGGGCACTTTTCTTGCCTTGCTACCTTCCGACATGAGCCCTGGAGGTCACCTCGTCACCACGGCGGTCGCGGGCGGCGTCGCCCTGGCCGCCACCGGCTCGGTGTCGCTCGCGGCCGGTATCGCGGTCGGCGGATTCCTCATCGATGTCGATCATGCAGTGGACTATGTGACCATCGAGCGCCGGCGCGAGATCACGCCCGCCGCGTTCCTCCGCTACTACACCGCCGCCCGCGCACGACGCGTGGTCCTCGCGCTCCACTCCTACGAGCTGTTCCTGGCCCTCGCGGTGCTCGCGTGGTGGCTCGACTCGGCGTGGCTCGCGGGTTATCTCGCGGGGGGCGCGATGCACCTGGCGCTCGACATCGTCTTCAACGGCCGGCTCACGCCGAAGAACATCTTCGCGTTCTACCGGCGGGCTTTTGGCGTTCGTTCTTTCTCGGCGCCCGTCTCGCGCGCCCTCGCGTGGGGCGCCGGGCCGCCCTCCCCGTCGTCACCCGCGGGTAGCTCGCCCGCCGCCGAGGTCATCCTCGAGTAGTGCCCCGGCGTTGACATGTCGGGCGCGCACCCTCACAAGATACGGCTATGACCCGAGCGGCCGCCCTTCCGCACGTGGTGATCGTGGGCGGCGGCTTCGGCGGACTGTACGCCGCCCGCGCGCTGGCCGGCCGGCCCGTGCGGGTCACCCTGCTCGACCGGCGCAACCACCATCTCTTCCAGCCGCTGCTCTATCAAGTGGCCACCGCCGCGCTGAATCCATCCGACATTGCGGCCCCGCTGCGGTCCGTCCTGCGCAAGGCGGCCAACGTCACGGTCCTCCTCGCGGGGGTCGAACAGGTGCAGCTCGCCAACCACCGGCTCGCGCTCGATCGGGGAGAGATCGGCTACGACGCGCTCGTCCTCGCAGCGGGCGCCGGACACGCGTATTTTGGCCACGACGACTGGGAGGTCTTGGCTCCGGGGCTCAAGACCCTGGAGGACGCGCTGGAGATCCGCCGTCGCGTGCTGCTCGCCTACGAGGCCGCCGAGCGCGAGCAGGACGGTGCCGAGCAGCGTGCGCTCCTCACGTTCGTGGTCATCGGCGGCGGTCCCACCGGCGTCGAGCTGGCGGGCGCCCTCGGAGAGATCTCGCGCCAGACCATCGCCCGGGATTTCCGCCTGATCGACCCGACCAAGGCGCGCATCATCCTCCTCGAAGGAGGACCGCGCATCCTCGGCACCTTCCCCGAATCGCTGTCTCGCCGCGCGGAGGACGCCCTCCGACGTATCGGCGTCGAGGTGCGCACCGCTGCGATCGTGACGCGCGTGACGCCGGACGCGGTGTGGCTCGGCGGCGAGCAGATCCGCTGCCGCACCGTGCTGTGGGCCGCCGGGGTGGCCGCGGCGCCGCTCGCCCGGACTCTCGGTGCGCCTCTCGACCGCGCCGGCCGCGTCCTCGTCGAGCCCGACCTCTCGATCCCGGGTCATCCCGAGGCCTTCGCGATCGGCGACATGTGCGCGTTCCTGCATCAGACGGGCACGCCCCTGCCCGGCCTGGCACCGGTGGCCATCCAGCAGGGGCGTGCGGTGGCGGACAATGTGCTGCGGCGGCTGAGCGGCCGGCCGACCCGCCCGTTCCGCTACCGCGACAAGGGCAGCATGGCGACCATCGGGCGCGCGGCCGCCGTCGCGGTCGTGGGGCGACTCAAACTCTCCGGGCTCATCGCGTGGCTCGCGTGGCTTCTCGTGCACATCATGTTCCTGATCGGCTTCCGCAACCGCTTTCTGGTGCTGTTCGAGTGGGCCTGGGCCTACATCACGTGGCAGCGTGGCGCCCGGTTGATCACCGGACCCTGGAAAGGTCGCGGCTGATTCGTCGCCAGCCGCGCCAGGCCAGAATTGCCGCCGTCAACTGGGTGACGACGAGGCCCGCCACCCAGATGACCGAGGCGGCGCCGGTGCGGAAGCCCCCGGCAGCGAGCGGCGGGCCGTGGTCAACGACGGCGCCGGTCACCCAGATCACGCCGACCCAGAACGTCAGGACCCAGCCCCACCGCCTGTCCGCCGCGATGAGCACGAGCCCGAGTGATTGGATCGCCATGAACCCGCCGAGCAGGAACGCGCCGGCGCCCGTGGAGAGGCCGACGCGCTGAGCGATGCCCTCGGCGAAATCCTCGACGACATGCGGCAGGATGAACGGCAAGCCCGCGAGCGAGACCGCGATCGTCCACCCGTGGAGACGCATCGGCCCGGGGGCTCGTGCTCGACGCCGAGCCCTCAGCCGCCGAACTCGATCCCCTGGGCCAGGGGGAGGTCCGTCGACCAGTTGATGACGTTCGACTGCCGGCGCATGTACGCCTTCCAGGCGTCGGAGCCCGACTCCCGGCCTCCGCCCGTTTCCTTCTCGCCCCCGAAGCCGAGCCCGATCTCCGCCCCGCTCGTGCCGACGTTGACGTTGGCCATGCCGCAGTCCGAGCCCGTGGGCGAGAGGAACCGTTCCGCGGTCCCGAGGCTCGTCGTGAAGACGGCGCTCGACAGCCCCTGGGGCACGGCGTTGTGCATCGCGATCGCCTCGTCGAGGGTCTCGTACTCCATGAGATAGAGGATCGGCGCGAACGTCTCCTCGCAGACGATGGGCGTCGGCCGCGGCATGCGGACGATCGTGGGCTCGACGAAGCAGGGCCCCAAGTCCGGCCGGCGCCCGCCGCCGGTCAGCACCTGGCCGCCCTGGGCGCGGATGGTCTCGAGCGCCGCCAGCATGCCCGCGACGGCCTCTTCGCTCACGAGCGGGCCCATCAGCACCCCGTCCTCCAGCGGGTTCCCGATGCGGACGTGCCGGTAGGCGCGGACGAGCCGCCCCGTCAGCTCTTCGGCGACGGACCGGTGCATGATGATCCGCCGCGTCGTCGTGCACCGCTGCCCGGCCGTGCCCACCGCCCCGAAGAGGATCGCCCGGACAGCCAGGTCGAGGTTCGCGTCCTCGGTCACGATGATCCCGTTGTTCCCCCCCAGCTCCAGGATCGTGCGCCCCAGGCGTCGCGCGACCGCCTCCGCCGCCCGCCGCCCCATGCGCACCGACCCCGTGAAGCTGACGAGCGGCAAGCGCGGGTCGTTGGTCATCCGCTCGCCGATCGTCGCCCCGGGCCCGATCACCAGGTTGAAGACGCCATCGAGCCCTCCCTCGACCTGGAAGTCGGCGCACACGCGGTTGGTGACGTGCTGGACGGCGATCGCGCAGAGCGCGACGGCCGAGGCCGGCTTCCAGACCATCGTGTCGCCGCAGACGGCGGCGATGGCGGCGTTCCACGACCAGACGGCCGTCGGAAAGTTGAACGCGGTGATGATGCCGACCGCGCCGAGGGGATGCCACTGCTCGTACATGCGGTGGCCGGCCCGCTCCGAGTGCGTGGTGACGCCGTAGAGCTGGCGCGAGAGCCCGACGGCGAAGTCGCAGATGTCGATCATCTCCTGGACTTCGCCCCAGCCCTCGACCTTGATCTTCCCCATCTCCAGGGTGATGAGCTCTCCCAGAGGCTCCTTCACCTCGCGCAGGGCCTGGCCGAGGTCGCGCACGAGCTGGCCGCGCTTCGGGGCGGGCACGGCCTGCCACGTCCGGAAGCGCTCGACCGCGCGCTCGGCGACGCGCTCGTAGCTGGCGGGCGTGGCCTGGATCACGGTCGCGATCGGCTGGACCGTGGCCGGGTTGTACGAGACGAGCCTCGACCCGGCCGGGTCGGCGATCCAGCCGTCGGCGCCCGTGCAGGCACCCGGGTTGACGTCCGCGAGCGACAGCTTCTCGAGCAGGCTCTTCATGGCAGACCCCTCGCGCGCCGACTGAAGAGTAACATGTACAATCCCGCCTGATGGTCGACTTCCTCCCCTTCGTCCGCCGCTGGTTCGATGCAACTTTTGCGGAGGCCACGCGCCCACAGCGGGAGGGCTGGGAGGCGATCGCCTCGGGGCGCGACACCCTGATCGTCGCGCCGACGGGCTCGGGCAAGACGCTCGCCGCCTTCCTCTGGGCGCTCGACCACCTCCATCGTCTCGGGCTCGAGCGGCGGCTCGAAGACCGCGTGTACGTGGTCTACGTCTCGCCGCTCCGCGCCCTGAACAACGACATCGAGAAGAACCTCCGCGCCCCGCTCGCGGGCATCCGCGCCGCCGCTGCGGAGGAAGGGCTGAAGCTCCCCGAGGTGCGCGTCGCCGTGCGCACGGGGGACACGCTCGCCGCGGCACGCCAGGCGATGACGCGCCGGCCGCCGCACATCCTGATCACCACGCCGGAGTCGCTCTACATCCTCCTGACGAGCGAGCGGTTCCGGCCGGCGCTCGCGCACGCCCGCTATCTGATCGTCGACGAGGTCCACGCGCTGATGGGCAACAAGCGCGGCGCCCACCTAGCGCTCTCGCTCGAACGCCTCCAGGCGCTCGCCGAGGCGCGCGCGCCCGGCACCCGGCCCCAGCGGATCGGCTGCTCGGCGACGGTGAGCCCGGTCGAGGCCGCGCTCGCCTTCCTCACCGGGACGACGGCGCGCGATGCCGTCGCCGTGGACGCCGGCTTCAGCCGCGACCTCGACCTCCAGGTGCTCGCCCCCGTGGACGACTTTCTCACCCACTCGAGCGAGACCATCTGGGACGCGACGCTCCAGCAGATCACCGAGCTGGTCCAGGCTCACCGGACGACGCTCGTCTTCTGCCAGAGCCGGAGATCGGCGGAGCGGATCGCCCGGGATCTGAACGACCGGATCGAGGAGGGGCGCGTGGCGGCCCATCACGGCTCGCTCTCGCGCCGGGCGCGGCTCGAGGCCGAGAGCCGCTTGAAGGCGGGCGACCTGAAGGCGCTCGTGGCGACGTCGTCCCTCGAGCTCGGCATCGACGTGGGCGCGATCGACCTCGTCGTCCAGCTCCAGTCGCCGCGCAACATCGCCGCGGCGCTCCAGCGCGTCGGCCGGGCGGGCCATCTCCTCTCGCGCGTGTCCAAGGGGCGCATCGTCGTCACCAAGGGCGAGGAGCTGCTCGAGGCGGCGGCCGTCGTGCGCTCGATCCGCGAGCGGCAGCTCGACCGGCTCGCGACCCCCGAGGCGCCGCTCGACGTGCTGGCCCAGCAGATCGTCGCCGCCGTCGCGGCCGAGTCGCTGCCGCTCGACACGCTCCACGCGCGCTTCAGGAACGCCACGCCGTACCGCACCGACCTCAAGGTCGGCACGCTCGACGAGGAGTTCGTCACCGAGAGCCTGCCCGGCGACGTCTTTCTCCTCGGCTCGCACGCGTGGAAGATCCTCAAGGTGCGCGCCGACCGCGTGCTGGTCGAGGACGCGCAGGGGATGTCGCCGACGACCCCGTTCTGGAAGGGCGAGCACCCGTCGCGCTCGTGGGAGCTGGGGCTCGCCGTCGGCCGGCTCCGCCGCGACGCCGCCGAGCGCCTCGACGTCTCCGACTTCGCCGACTGGGCGTCGCGCGAGTGCGGGCTCGACGCGCGCGCCGCCTCGGCCATGCGCGCGTGGCTCGTGAAGGCCGGCGAGGTCCTCGACGGCGTGCCCGACGATCAGGGCCTCGTCGTCGAGTCGTTCGCCGACGAGATGGGCGGCCGCCACGCGATGCTCCACTCGGTCTTCGGCATGCGCGTGAACGGCGCCTGGGGCATGGCGCTCATGGAGAAGATCCGGCGCGTGTTCGGCCTGCAGGCCGAGGCGAGCCACGTGGACGACGGCCTCCTCCTCTCCTTCGCGCCGGGCCAGGCCCCGCCGGCGCCCGAGCGCCTGCTGACGCTCGTGGCCCCGGAAGAGGTGGACGCGCTCCTCGGCCGGGCGCTGATCGGCTCGCCCCTCTTCACGACGCGCTTCCGCCACGCCGCGGTGCGCGCCCTCTTCATCCCCCGGATGGTCCGCGGCCAGCGGACGCCCGCGTATCTCCAGCGCCTCAAGGCCGACGCGCTCATGGAAGCGGTCGGGGGCCTGGCCGAGTTCCCGATCGTCGCCGAGACGCTCCGCGAGTGCTTCCACGACGCCCTCGACGTGCCGCGGTTCAAGCGGCTGCTCGCGCGGCTCCACGACGGCGAGCTGTGGACGCGCCACGTGGACACGCCGCTGCCCTCGCCCTTCGTCTACCCGCTCCTCCTCGCGTGGGACTGGGCGTACCTGGATGCGGGCCACGCCGAGGAGCGGCGGAGCGACGCCGTGGTCATGCGCAAGGCGTGGAGCGTCACGGCGGGGCCGCTCCGCCCCGAGGTCGTCGCGACGGTCGAGGCCGAGCTGCAGCGGACGGCGCCCGAGCGGCGGGCGCGCGACGCGAACGAGCTGGCGGCGATCCTCGACGACCTCGGCGACCTCACGGAGGACGAGATCGCGGCGCGCTCCCAGGGCGACGCCGGCGGCTTCCTCGCCGCGCTCGGCGGCGAGCGCCGCGTCGTCGCGCTCGACTTCGCGAGCGGGCGGCGCGCATGGATCCCGGCGACGGACGGGCCGCTCTACGCGGCGCTCGCGACCGACGAGGGGCTCGAGCGCGTCGCGCTGCGCCTGGTGAGGACGCGCGGCCCCGTCACGCCCGCGTGGCTCGCCGACCGCTACGGCCTGCCCGCGGAGGCGGCCCTCCGCGCGCTCGACCGCCTGGCCGCGCGAGGCCTGGTGCGCCAGGGGACGTTTCTCGCCGAGACCGCGTCACCGCAGTACGTCCACATCGCGGTGCTCGACGAGATCCAGCGCCGCCAGGTCCACGCCCGCCGCGTCCCTCGCGCGACGACGACGCCCGAGAGCTTCTCCGCCTTCCTCCTCAGGCGCCATCACCTCCATCCCGACCACCGGCTCGCCGGCCCGTCCGGCGTGCTCGCGGCGCTCGAGCTGCTCCAGGGCGAGGACTTCCCCGTGCGCGTGTGGGAGCAGGAGTTCCTGCCGGCGCGCCTCGAGGGCTACGAGCGCGAGTGGCTCGACCGCCTGGGCCTCGCGGGCGAGATCGTCTGGACGCCGTTCGAGCTGCGCGCCGGGCGTGTGGGCGTCGCGCTGCGAGAGAACGCCGGCTGGCTGCGCGCGGGGGCCGCCGCGCCCGCGGAGGTGGACGCGCGCACGAAGAACGTCTTCCTCCATCTCCAGCTTCGCGGCGCGTCGTTCGCCCAGGACCTCACCCGCGCGACGGGACTCGGTCCGCACGAGGTCCTCGCGGCGCTCTGGGCCCTCTTCTGGGCCGGGCGCGTCACGCCCGACACGTTCAGCGCGATCGTCGCCGGGACGGTGCCCTCACGCCGGCCGGCGGCGGGCACCGCCCCCCGGCACCGTCACCGTCGCGGCGCGCGACGCGGCGCCCTCCCGCAGCTTCCGGTCGTCGGCCGCTGGAGTGTGATCGCGCAGGACGAGCCCCTCGCGCCCGAGGAGTATCAGGAGGCGCGCGCCCGGCTCCTGCTCGGGCGCTACGGCGTGCTCGCGCGCGAGCTGGCGCATGAAGACTGGCCGACGCTCCGCCACACGCTGCTGCGGATGGAGTACGGGGGCGAGGTCGTGCGCGGCTACTTCGTGCAGGGGCTCTCGGGCGAGCAGTACGCGCTGGCGGACGCGCTCGGCGACCTCGACGCCCCGTCGCGGCGCGCCGAGCCCCACGTCCTGGTCAACGCGGTGGATCCCGCGAACCTCTGGGGCCGCATCTTCACGCTCACGCGCGGCGGCGGCGCGCGCGTCGCCGCCCCGCGCATCCCCCAGAACTGGCTCGTCTTCCGCAGCGGGCGGCCCGTCCTGCTCGTCGAGGGCCAGGGGCGCGAGCTGACGCCGCTCGCCGGCTGGGAGGCGGTGGACTTTCCGGGGACGATCGGGGCGCTTCAGGCCTTGATGGACCGGCCGCTCACGCTCCGTCCCGTCCGCCGGCTCGAGGTCGTCACCTGGGACGGTCGTCCGGTGCGCCAGAGCGAGGCGTTCGACGCGTTGGTGCGGGCGGGGTTCACGGCCGACGGGCCGCGGCTCTCGTGGGACGGCTACCCGGGCCCGCGCTCGCCGCGCTGACGGCGCGCGCTACGGCGTCTGGGTGCGCCCGGGCGGGACGTGGGCCGGCGCGACGGCCCCTTCGCGGCGACCGGCCTCGCGAGGACCGGGGCGCTCGTCCTGCTTCGCCTTGAGCTTGGCGACGAGGTCGGGGTACCCCGTGCGCCCGATGATCGAGTTGAACTGCGTCCGGTAGTTCGCGACGAGGCTCACGCCCTCGATCGCGACGTCGTAGGTGCGCCACCGCTCGCCGTTCCTGAACATGCGGTAGTCCACCGGGATCTGCGTGCCCTGCTTGGTCACGATGCGCGTCTTCACCGTCGCCACGTCGCCGTCGGCGAGCTCCCCGGCGTACAGGATCTTCTCGCCGGAGTAGCTTTCGATCTTCGTGATGTACGAGTGCTCGAGGAGGTCGCCGAAGAGCCGGATGAACTCCTCCCGCTCGGCCGGCGTGCGCGCCTGCCAGTGGCGGCCGAGGCTCCGCTGCGAGATCGCCCCGAAGTCGAAGATCTCGTTCGCGACGGTGCGGATCATCGCCCGGCGCTGCGCGGTCTTCGCCTCCGTCTTCAGCTCGCCGTCGGCGAGGATGTTCAGCACCAGCTCGATGGACCGGCGGAGCTGGTCGGTGGGCGGCCCGGCCGCGGCGTCGCGCGCGACCGGGAGCGCCAGGACAGCCGCGAGAACGGCGAGGGCGAGGCGGCGCGTCATCGGTCTCCTCCCGGCGAGGACGTCCAACGGCGGCGATTCTAGCACGCGGGCGCCCCCTAGCGAACACGTGGCCGACGCCGTACGAGGCGATGACGTCCAGGATGTACTCGGCGGCGTTCAGGAGTATCCTTCCTCCGTTTCTCCCGAAAGGAGCATCCTAACCTACCATGAGTGAGCGACTGAAGGGCAAGGTCGCGATCGTGACGGGCGCCGGCTCGCGCGGCCCGGGCCTCGGCAACGGCAAGGCCGCCTCCATCCTCTTCGCCCGCGAGGGCGCGCGCGTCCTCTGCGTGGACCAGGTTCTCGACCGCGCGGCGGAAACCGTGGGACTCATCCGCGGCGAGGGCGGCGAGGCTGCCGCGTTCGCGGCGGACGTGACGCGGGTCGCCGAGTGCGCGGCGATGGTCGCCGAAGCGGTGAAGCGCTGGAAGGGCCTCGACGTCCTCCACAACAACGTCGGCATCGAGTCGCGCAAGGATCTGCTCGACACCCAGGAAGACGAGTGGGACCACGTGATGGCCGTGGATCTCAAGTCCATGTTCCTCGCGACCAAGGCCGCCGTTCCGGAGATGGTCAAGCGCGGCGGCGGGTCCGTCATCTGCGTGTCGTCCATCGCGGGGATGCGCGGCCACGGGCGCACCGCGTACGCGACGGCCAAGGCCGGTGTCATCGGCTTCGTCCGCTCGTGTGCCGTCCAGCTCGGCCCCAAGGCGATCCGTGTCAACGCGATCGCGCCGGGCGCGGTGTGGACGCCGATGGTCGAGAATCTCGGCCCGGACGCGCGCGAGCGGCGGCGGCGCGCGAACGCGCTCGGCACCGAGGGCACCGCGTGGGACATCGCCTGGGGGGCCGTCTATCTCGCGAGCGACGAGTCGCGCTGGATCACGGGGCAGACGCTCATCATCGACGCCGGGCTCACGATCACGACGCGCGAGGGCTCACTGGGCGCTGTGCGGTGAGGTTCGGGGCAGCGCGGGGCAGCCGAGGGGCGGCGGGGCGGACCCGCGCGGCCCACCCACTTCTTGGCCCACCGCCTGCCGCCCGGTCGCTCCGGCATGTGTGCACTGCCGTCGTGGTGCTCGCGCTGCTCCTGGTCGCCGGGGCGGGATGCGCGAAGCTGACCGAGATCGAGTGGGAGAGTCCGGTGAGCCGAGAGCACCCCCTGGTGGGGAGGATCTGGGACGTCGGGGGCGGCGCATTCGTGAACGAGCGAACGCTCTCCGGGCGTCTCGCTGCGAGCCGCTTCGTCCTCCTGGGCGAGCGTCATGACAACCCGGACCATCATGTCCTCCAGGCGCAGCTCGTCCGCGGGCTCATCGCCGCAGGGCGGCGTCCGGCCGTGGGCTTCGAGATGTTCTCGACCGACGACGTGCCGGCGATCGCCAGGTACCTGGCCGGCTCGCCCAAGAACGCCGCCGGGCTCGGCGATGCCGTGAACTGGAAACGCACGGGCTGGCCCGAGTGGCGCTTCTACCAGCCGATCGCCCAGGCGGCACTCGACGCCGGTCTCCCGATCGCGGCAACCAACCTCTCGCGCGCGGCCACCGACGCGCT
Source organism: Candidatus Rokuibacteriota bacterium (assembly GCA_016179925.1). Lineage (GTDB taxonomy): Bacteria > Methylomirabilota > Methylomirabilia > Rokubacteriales > CSP1-6 > JACPCG01. The sequence continues at coordinate 15,145 of JACPCG010000161.1, forward strand.
CAGGAAGAAGGGCCTCGCCGGGCTCGGCCCGACGATCGCCACCCAACTCAAGCTCGACGCCGGACCGTCTCCCGCGGCGCGGGCGGCCATGGCGCAGGAGATCCGCGAATCGCACTGCGGCCAGGCGCCTGAAGCCATGCTCGACAGGATGGTGGACATCCAGTGGGCGCGCGACGCCCGCATGGCCGAGGCCCTCGCGCGCGCCGGCGGGCGCGACGGCGCGGTGCATATCACCGGAACCGGCCACGTCCGCCGCGACCGCGGCGTCCCTGCGCACCTCGCCCGCCACGCGCCGGGGACGTCGGTGGCGAGCGTCGCGCTCTTCGAGGTCGACGCAACGGCGACTTCGCCCATCGAGTACGCCACGCGATTCGACGGCGTACTCCCGTTCGATTATGTCTGGTTCACGCCGCGCATCGACGACGTGGACCCGTGCGAGAAGTTCAAGAAATCGCTGGAGAGACTCAGGAAATGATCAAGGCCAAGCGCGTCTACGACCCGCCCGGCGTCTCCGACGGCACGCGCGTCCTCATCATGCGGCTCTGGCCGCGCGGCATCAGGAAGGATCGCGTGGATCTGTGGCTGAAGGAGCTGGGCCCCGTCGTGCCGCTGCTGCGCGCGTATCGCGGCGGGAAGCTCGGCTGGGCGGAGTACCGGCGCCGATATCTCGATGGGCTCGAGCGTCCCGAGGCTCAGGAGGCGGTCGCTCAGGTGCGGACGCTCGCTCGCACGGGCACGGTCACCCTCCTCTGCGGCTGCCCCGACGAGGCGCGCTGCCACCGCTCGCTCCTCCGGAAGTATCTGCTAGACTGAGCCGCGTGGCGCGCGGGGCGGCTCTCGTTCTGGCTCTCGCGTGGGTGCTCGCGGGCGTGCCGGCCGGCGCCGAGCACGAGGTGTACTACCGTTACGTCGTGCTCGGCTTCGTGAAGGATGCGCGCGGCGAGCCCGTGGCCGGCACGCAGCTTGAGCTGGTGCGGGACAAGACGGGCTTCTCGTACGTCGGGGAGACGGACGACAAGGGCTTCTATTTGATCATCACGCGGCTCGGCGACGAGAGCGCCGGCGAGACGCTGACGCTGCGCCTCGCCCAGGCGCGCACGAAGCTCACGGCCCGCTTCGACCCGGCGAACCACACGGACGACCGAGGCACGCGGGTGGACGTGGAGGGTGCCAGGTTCGTCGAGCGGACGGCGTGGTTCCGCTCGACCCTGACCCACGCACTCGGCGCCTCGAAACGGTGAGGGAGGAAGACATGACGAAGGCGGGGAAGCCCATGAAGGCGTACGTCCTGATCGAGACCGCGGCCGGCAAGACGAAAACGGTCAAGAAAGAGCTCGGCGGGATCAAGGGCGGCGCCTCGACCGTGGTCCACCTGGACGCGGTGACCGGCCCGTTCGACTTCATCGCGGTCGTCGAAGGGCCGACGCTGGATGCCGTCGGCCGGCTCGTGACCGAGGAGATCGGCGCGATCGATGGCGTGACGCGGACGACGACCTGCCTGGCCATCGCCATCGCGTGAGATGCAGGTCCTCGTGATCGGCGGCACTGAATTCATCAGCCTGCACCTGGTTCGGGCGCTCCTGCGCGACGGCCACCAGGTGACGGTCCTGAACCGCGGCCGCCAGCCCGGGCGGCTCCCCGCGGGGGTCAGCACGATCGTCTGCGACCGCAAGGACCATGCCGCCCTCCGCGCCAAGCTCGCGGGCGAGCGGCCCGACGCCCTCGTGGACATCACCTACGCGCCGACCACGGGTGAGGACGTCGAGGCGCTGCTCGACGCCCTCGACGGGCGCGTCGGCCACGCGCTCTTCGTCTCGACGGGACGCGTCCACGACCACGCGCTGCCGATCCCATACCACGAGGACACGCCGCGCACCCTCTACTGGGGCGAGTACGCGAGGCACAAGATCGCGGGCGAGGACGCCTACCTGCGGCGCCATCGCGAGCGCGGCCTCGGCGTGACGATCGTGCGCCCGACCCACGTGTACGGCCCCATGAACACGCGCAACAACGAGACGTTCTTCTTCGACCGCCTCGTCCGGGGCCGGCCCGTCCTCGTGCCCGGCGCCGGCGGCTGGCTCCGCCAGTTCGGCCACGTGGAAGATCTCGCGGACGCGATGGCGCAGATGCTCGGCCTCCGCGCGGCCTTCGGCCAGGCGTACAACGTCACGGGCGAGGAGGCGATCACACAGGTGGGCTTCGTCGAGCTGATCGCGGATGTCATCAAGCGGCCCCTCACCCTCGTTCACCGCGAGACGCCACCGCCCGGCGGGAAGCCCGTCCCGTTCGGCCAGAACCTCGTCTACGACTGCCACGCGGTGTACACGACCACGAAGATCCGCACGCAGCTCCGGATCCGCCCGCGCTACACGCTCGCGGCGGGAATCGCGCAGACGTTCGACTGGTACTCGCGCGAGGGGCTCGACCGGCGCGAGGTGGACTTCTCGGCGGAGGACACGCTCCTCACGTGACCCGCCCGACCGTCCTGGTCTACCACGGCGACCCGCGCTACGCCGAGCTCGTCCGCGTCCCGAAGGGTCGCGCCGTCCTGCGCGCGGCGGCGACGCCGAGCGAGGCCGCCGAGGCCGTCGGCGAGGCCGAGATCCTCTACGCGTGGAAGTTCCCGCCCCAGCTCTACGCCAAGGCCGAGCGGCTCAAGTGGCTCCAGGCCATGGGCGCGGGCGTGGACTGGGCGATCGTCCCCGAGCTGCCGCCCGGGGTGATCCTGACGCGCGCGCCGGGCGTCTTCGGGCTGTGGATGGCGGAGTACGTCATCGGCTGGTGCTCGTGGGTGACCCAGCGCGTGGAAACCTACCGCGAGGCCCAGCGCCAGCGGCGCTGGCTCGACCACGTGCTCCCTGACCGGCTCCTCGGCAAGACGCTCGCGATCGTGGGGCTCGGCGACATCGGCCGCGACGTCGCGCGCGCCGCGCGGGCGTTCGGGATGCGCGTCCTCGGCGTGAGCCGCCGGGGCCGCCTGGTCCGCGAGGCCGAGCGCGTCTATCCGGTCGGCCAGATGGCGCGCGCGCTCCGCCAGGCGGACTTCGTCGTGATCCTCCTGCCGCTCACGCAAGAGACGCACGGGATCATCGGCGCCGACGCCTTCGCCGCGATGAAGCCGACGGCGTGGCTCGTCAACATCGCCCGCGGCGCCGTCGTCAACGAGGCGGCGCTCCTGGGAGCACTCGAGCAGCGGCGCATCGCCGGGGCGATCCTCGACGTCTTCGCGACGGAGCCGCTCCCGCCGCACCACCCGCTCTGGCGGATGGACAACGTCGTGATCACCCCGCACATCTCGGGCCCGAGCACGCCGGAAGAGATCACCCCCGTCTTCAACGACAACCTCGCCCGCTACCTCGCGGGCCGCCCGCTCCGCCACGTCGTGGACAGAAAGCAGGGGTACTGAGCAATGCCGTCGCTACGCGAACAGATCACAATGTCCGAAGAGGAACTCGCGCGCTTCTTCGACGAGGAGCGTGTGCTCACCTGCGCGACGATCGGCCCGAACGGCCGGCCGCACCTGATGCCCCTCTGGTACGTGCGCGACGGCCTTACGCTGCTCGCCTGGACCTACGGCGCGTCCCAGAAGGTGAAGAACCTCGAGCGCGACGGGCGCGCCACGGTCCAGATCGAGGCCGGACGCGACCGGTACGGCGAGCTGCGCGGCGCGATGCTGGAGTGCGACGTGGCGGTCGAGCGCGACCCCGAGCGCATCGTCGCGGAGGGGCTGCGTCTGATGCAACGCTACGCCGGCGAAGACGCCTCACCCGAGGGACGCGAGCGCGTGGCCAAGCAGGCGAAGAAGCGCGTGGTCCTCCGTTTCACGCCAACGCGCATCGTCTCCTGGGACCACCGGAAGCTCGGCGGCGCCTACTGACCACTCCGGACCGCGAGGAGGCCCGGCATGAAGTGTCACGGGTACCCGAGAGGGCTTGCGCTCCTCGCCGCCCTCGCCATCATCTCCGCGGCGCCGCCTGCCACCGCGCAGTCCGTGGCGAAAGTGCACCGTGTGGGCATCATCCTCACCACCTCGCCCGTGTCGGAGATGGCCGGACCAGAGCCTGCGCATCCGGCGGTCAGGGCGTTCGTCCACGAGCTTCGCACCCGTGGCTGGGAAGAAAGCGAGAACCTCGTCCTGCAGCGCCGCTCCGCCGAGGGGAAATTCGAGCGATTCGGACTCAGGACCGCGAGGGCCCTCGGCCTCACGGTCCCTCGGTCGCTCCTGCTGCGGGCGGACACGCTGATCGAATGACCAGGCGTTCGACGCTGTGCATCTCGCAAGCGCGGTGATCGCGGCAGTCGACGTGCCCGGGCTCGCGCTCCTCAGCTTCGATCGTCGCATCCGCCGGGCGGCTCGGCAGCTCGGGCTGAGTCTCGTTCCGCCCGACGCGGCAGCGCGAGCCTGACCTCAGTCGGCGGCGAGGAGCCGGAGCGCGGCCTCGTGCAGGAGGCCGTTGCTCGCGAGCGCGGTGCGCGACGCGAGCGACTCCCTTCCGTGAACGTCGGTCAGCCGACCGCCCGCCTCCTCCAGCAGGATCTTCGCCGCCGCGAGGTCCCACACCTTCACGTTGGTGGCGAGCGCGACCTCCGCCTTCCCCTCGGCGATCGTCGTGTAGCAGAGGTAGTCGCCGAAGCCGCGCTGGCGGGCGGTCGCGTCCACGAGGCGGACGAAGCCGTTCCAGAGGCCGTCGCGACGGAGCGCGTTGAGTGTCGCGTGGACGAGCATCGCCTCCGCGAGCGTCAAGACGCGCGAGACGTGGATGCGCTCGCCGTTGAGGAAAGCCCCCTGGCCCCGCCGGGCGTGGTAGAGATTCCCTCTGACGGGCTCCCAGATCACGCCCGCGGTGATCGCACCCCGTTCCTCCAGCGCCACCATCACCGCCCAGATCGGGATCCCCCGGGCGAAGTTCCGCGTCCCGTCGATC
>JACPCG010000162.1 GCA_016179925.1 Candidatus Rokuibacteriota bacterium
GCGGGGGACGTCCTGATCGGCTGCGCCGACCCCGAGCAGCTCGGGGCGCTCGAGCGCATCCTCACGGAGGAGTAGCCCGCATGCGATTCGGCGTGTTCCTTCGTGAGCAGTCCGGGCTAGCGCGCGTCGGCCCGCTGGGCGACCAGGTAGCGTTCGGCGAGATTCGCGGCGAGCGCGCGGATCCGCTCCCCGCCGCTCGCGTCGCCGTTCAGCGCGGCGAGGCTCTCCGCCACGCGGATGCACTGCTCCACCATGGTGCGGTCGCCGAGGGCGCCGAACGCCTCGGCCGTGTCGAGCACGCCGTTGAGCGAGCCCTGCTGGCGCGCGCGGAAGAGCGCGGTCCAGTACGTCTCGCGCGCCCGCGCCTCCGAGGCCTTGCCGAACCCCGGGAGCGTGGCGATCCGCAGCGAGGCGGCCGCCACTTCGACGAGGCCGCGCCAGCCGGGCATCCCGAGCGCGGCCGCATAGGCGTTGCGCCACGCCCGCACCGCGGCGGTGGCGTTCATCTCGGCGAGCGCCTGATCCATCGCGCGGATGTACTCCGTCCAGGGTCCCGGGGTCTCGGTCGTCGTCGTCATCGGAGCGCTCCTCCCTGAATCACCGTGTCGGCATTGACCATGAACGCTTCGAGGATCGCGAGCATGAGGAACACGAGCGCGGCGCCGATCGCGAGCACGAGGCGGCGGCTCATCGGGCGACCTTCCCGGAGCCGTTCTGCTTCTCCACTTCGAGCTTGTGCGCCGCCCAGCGCTCCGCGAAGACGCGCACGCGGTGTTCGGCGCGCGCATCGCGCGCCTGGACGGCCATGGTGCGGGCGATGGCGATGCACCGGTCCACGATCTCGCGGTCGCCGAGGTCGGCGAACGCCTCGGCCACGCGCAGCACGCCGTCGAGGGAGCCCTCCTGGCGGGCGCGGAAGAGCGCCGCCAGGTAGATCTGGCGCGCCTTGGCCTCCGAGGCACGGCCGAAGCCCGCGAGCCCGCCGAGGCGGCGATAGGCCTCGGCGACGGCGAGCAGGCCCTCCCAGTGACGGCTCCGGAGCGCGGCGGCATACGCCTCGCGCCAGAGCATCACGGCCTGGGCGAGGTCGTTACGGCTCACCGCGTCTTCGACCTTTTCGAGATGCGCCTTCCAGGCGATCTGGGACTCGGCCGCCACCGCGTGACCGGCGATCCCCTCGCTCACGATGACCACGAGCAGCATCAGGGCGACCATGGTGGCGACGGCGACGATGAACTGAACCGACCACCGGCTCGACCACAGCCTGCTCATCACTTCCTCCGTTGGCCTGGCGGGCCTGATCCCGGAGCTTCTCGCCATCTTTCGTCGATTCCTTGTGTCCATGCCTGGAGATAGTCGCAATTTGGATACCATCTGTAAGGCTCGAGAAATCAACGGGTTAGGTCCACTGAGCAGGTGGTCAACAGAGTCAGTGGTCAAGGCTTGAACACCGGACTGACCAGCGGAGTAAGATGCTGAGAACCATGAAGGTCCTCCAGGAACTGATCGGTGACAGCCCCGGGATCGAGGCGATCCGCGGGAAGATCGGCCGGCTACTGGAGCGGCAGCAGGACGCCCGCCGCTTTCCGCCTGTCCTCATCGAAGGGGAGACGGGAACCGGCAAAGGGCTCCTGGCCCGAATGATCCACCGCGCGGGCCCGCGCCCGGACGGGCCGTTCGTGGACGTCAACTGCGCGGCGATCCCCGAGACCCTGCTCGAAGCCGAGATGTTCGGCTTCGAGCGCGGCGCGTTCACGGACGCGCGGCGCGCGAAGCCGGGCCTCTTCCAGGCCGCGCACCGCGGGGCGATCTTCCTCGACGAGGTCGGGCTCCTGCCCGAGCCGCTGCAGGCCAAGCTCCTCAAGGTGCTCGAGGAGCGGACCGTGCGGCGGCTCGGGTCCACCCGCGATGAGCCGGTGGACGCGTGGGTTCTCACCGCGACGAACGAGGACCTCCGGGCCGCGGTGCGCGCGCGGCGCTTCCGCGAGGACCTCTATCACCGGCTGGCGGTACTGACGCTGACCCTGCCGCCGCTGCGCGCGCGGCGGGGCGACATCCTGCCGCTGGCCGAGCACTTCCTGGCGCGCGCGTGCGCCGACTACGGAGCGCCGGAAAAGCGGCTCACGCCCGACGCGCGCGCCGCGCTCATGGCGTACGCATGGCCGGGCAACGTCCGCGAGCTGGGGAACCTGATGGAGCGCGTCGCCCTCCTGTCGCTCGAGGACGAGGTCACCGCGGAGATGCTCGGGCTTTCCGGCGCTCCCCCCGCCCCACCGGAGGCACCGGTGCGCGCGGACGGGGCGAGATCGCTCGACGACGCCGTGCGCGACCGCGTGGCCGAGGTGCTCCAGCAGACCGCCTGGAACATCTCACGCTCGGCCGCGCTCCTCGGGATCTCGCGCAACACGCTGCGGGCGCGAATCGAGAAGTACGGGCTGCGCGGGGGCGAGGCCGCGCCCCGCGCGCCGCGGCGGGCCGAGCGGCCGGCCGCGCCCGTCCCCGCCGCGCCCGTTCCCGCCGCGCCCGCGCCGGGTCCCACGCCCGCGCCGGCGCCGCCCGCGGCGCTCCGGTGGGAGCGCCGTCGGGTCACGCTGCTGCGCGCCTCACTGATCGGGGCAGCGGAGCCTGACGCCCGGCTCGAGACGAGCCGGGCGATCGAGGCGCTCGTCGAGAAGACCCGGAGCTTCGGCGGCCGGGTCGAAGGCAGGAGCCCGACGGGCATCGTCGCCGCCTTCGGGATCGAGGCGACGGAAGAGGCGGCGAGCCACGCGGCCCACGCCGCGATGGCGATGCAGCGGGCGATCGAACGCGCCCGCCAGGAGGGCGTACGCATCCCGGCGATCACGATCGGGATCCACGCCGACCAGGTCCTCGTCGGGCTGGGCCCGGGCGCCGCCGAGCTCGACGTCGAAGCCAAGCAAAGGGCGCTGGGCGTGCTCGCGGCGCTGGCCGAGCGTGGCGAGGCAGGCGCGATTCTCGCGAGCGCGGCGGTCGCGCCCTTCCTCGAGCGGCGCTTCGAGCTCCTCGAGTTCCATGGGGGCGAGCTCGGGCGCGTGTTCGCCCTCGCGGGGCGAGAGCGTACGGGGCTCGGGCTCGGCGGCCACGTCGCGACGTTCGTCGGCCGCCATCGCGAGCTCGAGCTGCTGTGGGGCCGGCTCGAGTCCGCCGTCCGCGGCCAGGGCGAGATCGTCGGGATCAGCGGCGAGGCCGGCATCGGCAAATCACGTCTCGTGTACGAGTTCCGGCAGAGCCTCGCCGGCAAGCCCATCGTCTGTCTCGAGGGCCAGTGCGCCTCCTACGGCACGGCGACCCCGTACCTCCCGGTGCTCGACGCCCTCAAGGCGAGCTGTGGAGTCATGGACGCCGACGCACCCGAAGCGATCGCGGAACGGGTCGGCGCCGCGCTCCGCGAGGTCGGCATGGATCCCGCCGAGGGCAGCCCCTATCTCCTCCATCTGCTCGGGATCAAGGAAGGCGCCGAACGGCTCGTCTCGCTCGACCCGGACGCGATCAAGGCGCGGATCTTCGAGACGCTCAGGCAGATGTGGCTCGCACGGAGCCGTCAACACCCGCTCGTGTTCGTGCTCGAGGATCTCCACTGGATCGACACGACCTCGGCGGATCTCTTCGCGTCGCTCGCCGAGATCCTGGCCGGGTCGAGGATCCTCCTCGTCTGCACCTACCGCGCCGGTTACCGGCCGCCGTGGATCGAGAAGTCGTACGCCACGCAGGTGGCGCTCCAGCCGCTGGCCCCCGACGACAGCCTCCGTGTCCTCCGATCCGTCCTCGGCGCGGAGCAGGTCTCGGACGCGCTCGCGGATCGGATCGTGTCGAAGGCCGAGGGCAATCCGCTGTTTCTCGAGGAGCTGGCGCGGACGGTCAGGGAGCACTCCGGCGATTCACCGACCCTCACCGTTCCCGACACCATCCAGGAGGTGCTCAGGGGCAGGATCGAGCGCCTCGCCCACGGGGATCGACGGCTGCTGGAGATCGCGGCCGTCGTCGGGAGGGAGATCCCCTTTTCCGTGGTTCAGGTCGTCGCCAATCTTCCCGCCGGCACACTCCGCGAGGCCTTCGACCGTCTCAAGGCCGCTGACTTCCTCTACGAGACGGGCCCGGGCCCCGAGATCGAATACACCTTCAAGCACACCCTCACGCACGAGGTCGCCTATGGAAGCCTCGACGACGACGCCCGGCGTTCTCTGCACGCGCGGATCGTCGAAGCGATCGAGCAGCGCTATCCGGACCGGCTCGCCGAGCACGTCGAGCGCCTCGCCCACCACGCGTTCGAGGGGCACGCCTGGCGGAAGGCGCTGACCTATCTCCATCAGGCCGGCCTGAAGGCGTTCAGCCGGTGCGCCCACCGGGAAGCCCTCGCGTGCTACGCGCAGGCGCTCGTCGCCATCGCGCACGTGCCGGAGGGCCGGGAGAAGACCGCGGAGGCGATCGATCTGCGGTTCGATTTGCGCAACGCGCTCCAGCCGCTGGGAGAGTTCGGGCGGATCCTCGAGAGCCTTCGCGAAGCCGAGGCGCTCGCGCGGAGCCTTGGCGACCAAGGGCGCCTGGGGCGGGCGGCGGCCTTCCTGACCGACTACTTCCGCCTGATGGGGGATCAGGACCGGGCGATCGAATACGGCCACCAGGCGCTCGCGCTCGCGGAGACCCTCGGCGACTTCGTGCTCCAGGTACGGACGAACACGTACCTGGGTCAGACCTGTCACGCCCGGGGCGACTATCGCGGCGCGACCCAGTTTCTCCAGAAGAATGTCGCGGCGCTCGGCGGCGGGCGGGAGCACGACCTCCTTGGCTTCGGCCAGCTCCCGTCAGTCCACTCGCGCACGTGTCTCGTGTGGTGTCTCGCGGAGCTGGGGGAGTTCGACGAGGGGATCAGGCGGGGCGAAGAGGCGGTCCGGATCTCCGAATCGAGCAACCACCCGTTCACGCTCGCCACCGCCTACGCCGGGATCGGCAGTCTCTACGTCCGGAAGGGCGATCTCCACGCGGCGATTCCGGTCCTCGAGCGTGGCCTGGAGCTTTGCCGGAGCTGGAACCTCTCGCTCTGGTTCCCGAAGATTGCCTCCGCACTGGGAGAGGGATTCGCGCTGGCGGGGCGCGTCGCCGACGCCGTTCCGCTGCTCGAACGGGCCGTGGAGCAGTCGGCAGGGATGCGACTCGTGGGAGGCCACGCGCCGCTGCTTGCGGGCCTCGGCGAGGCGTACGTCCTCGCCGGTCGGCCCGACGACGCGAGCGGCTGCGCCGCGCGCGCGCTGGGGCTCGCGCGCGACCACAAGGAGCGGGGTCATGAAGCGTGGGCCCTCAGGCTCCAGGGCGAGATCGCGCTGCGCGTGGGGGCGGGTTCCCCCGATGCGGCCATCGACAGGCTGGGCGAAGCCCTGACGCTCGCCACGGAACTGGCGATGCGCCCACTCGTCGCGCGTTGCCGTGCGGCGCTCGGGCTGGCGTACCGGCGGGCCGGCAAGCCGACCGACGCTCGGGAGCACCTGAGCGCCGCCGCGGCTCTCCTCCGAGAGATGGGGATGACGCTCTGGCTGGGAGAGGCCGAGGCGGCGCTCGCGGAGTTACGCTGAGAGGGGTTTCCCCTTGACCGTCGAGGTCTCGACGCGCACGTCCGTGATCTCGCGCGCATAGCGCTTCACCAGCCGGCGAACCTCGAGCGCGAACGCTTCGGCGGCGTGGGCGTCGAGCTCGCCGACGAGCTCGACGCGAAGGACGCCGTCGGGACGCTTCGTCTTCGCCACGCGTGAGGTGGCTGCGCCTATCCCCGCTTCCTCTTGACGACCGTCAGCTTGTGCTTCTTGGCGAGCGCCTTCACCGCTTTCGAGAGCCGCTTGAGCTGCGCGTCCTTCCTCGGACCCCGGAACTCGAGGACGACTCTGCGCTTCTGACCCCGCTTGATGGGTGGCTTGAACGGCATGGTGACAGACCCTCCTTTGGGTGTGAGTGGAAACCGGGACCGGCGGGCACCTCACCCGCGCGCATCCTCGATCCTATCGAACAAATCGTCGGCATGGAAGACGCCCGTGGGCGTGTCGAGATCCCTGACGGTGTAGTAACCCTCGGCGGGCTCGTACTCTTCGCGGAGCTCGACCGCCTCGCCGAGCGCGAGGCGGACGTACAGCGCGGTCAGGTTGTGCTTGCCGGTGAGGTCGTAGATGTTCATGCCGGACGGAAAGCGTCCGGCATTGATCTCCGTGATGCACGCGACCCCGGCCGCGTTCTCGCGGAGATCGAAGTTGAATGTGCCCGAAGCCTTCGGGTCGATGGCCCGAATGGCGCGCGTGCACGTCTCGACGACCCGAGGCTCGCACACGGTCTTGGCGAGGTGAGACACCGATGAGATTCCGCTCGGATGCGCACCGCCCCCGAAGTACGAGAGCCGCTCGCACGTCTTGGTCAGGACGAGCGTGCCGTCCTTCCACAGGGACTGGCAGGAGAAATCCCGGCCGGGAAGATACTCGGAGAGCGTGAACGAGGTCGCGGGAATCCCGCGCATCTCCCGCCAGTACGCGATCCAGCTCCGCGCCTGTTCGGCGCGCTTCACCGGGATCGCCCCCATCGAGCCGCTGCCCGCGCGGATGCGGCACCAGACCAGGGAGCGCGCCGGCAGGCGGGCGAAGATCCTGCCGATCGCGCGGAGGCCGGTCACCGGGTAGGTGAGGGGGACCGGAACACCGTGGGCACGGAGAAATCGGTTCAGGCGGTACTTGTCCTGGCAGAGCTCGATCACGCGCTTGCGTGGAAGGAACAGGCGGCAGGGGAGCCGCGCCCGGGCGCGGACGAACGCGGCGACGTCCGCGTCCGTCGTCGGAATCAGGAGGTCGATCTTCTCCCGCGTGACGACGCGCCGCAGGGCGCGGAGGAAGCCCGGGTCCGCCAGAGAGGGCATGAGGTAGTTGTGAGCCGCCGTCGATTTCCTGAGGACGAAGCGATCCGAGTGGCACCCGACGATGGACAGGGCGCGATCACCGGCTCTCAGGCTCCGGATGAGGTTGCTCGCCGCCGCCGTTCCCGCGCCGGTCACGAGCAGGCGCGCGCTCATGGGCGCCGAAGTCTCGGGACGATCCTCCGCCTGCGAAACGCGCGCCCGATGAGCTGGCGATACCGGCCCCGGTTCAACGTCGCGTCGGCGGCGAGCATGTTGGCGGCCACGCGCGAGAACGACGCGCCCGTCCTCCGGGTCTTTCTCCAGGCGAGGGCAAGGAGCCCCGCAAAGTCCGCCGTGGCCTCGCGCAGCACCTCGGCGAAGCCGTCGGGGTTCAGCCGGAAGCGTTTGGCGAACTCGCGGCGGATCGCGGGATTCCTGGCGCCCGACGTGCGCGTGGAGCGCCGCGCGAGGTCCCCGGAAATGAGCCCACGGCGGACGAGGTGGTCCTCGTAGATCTCGACGAGGATATCGAACGCGGCGCCGAGGAAGGGTTGCGCGTACGTGTGCTTGTCGCCGTCCTTGCGCGCGCGCGCCACATCGGCGAGCGTCTTGTCGTGGAATGCCAGCCGGGCCGCCCGTCGCCCGCTCCGGCCTCTCCGGTATTCGCCGATCTGTGAGAGAAGGTTCACCGAGAAGAGCTTGCCCTTCGTCTGCTCGAGCACGCGGGTCACGACGCGGTCGAAGTGCAGCTCGCCGACGAGGGACACGAGGTCGGCGCCCGCCTCCTCGTGAGACCTGTGCTCGAACTCGCGCCGGCCCTCGGGCGCTCGCCCGATCACGCGCTTCAAGATCTGATGGCCGACCTCATGCGCGACCACGTCGAAATTCTCGCAGTACGGCTGCGAAGGACGTCGGCCGGCGAAGCCGAACTCGACGTAGCCGTCGCCGGACCAGGCGTTGTCGCCCAGCTTCGACACGCGGGGAATGAGCTCGAGCCGGCGCTGCCGCCCGGGGATGCTCCAGCGCACCCGCCGGCCGAGGTAATGCTCCCAGACCTGGAGCACGGCGGCGACCGACGCGAAGACCGCCGCGGACGAGAACTCGCGGGTCCCTGGCACGACGGAGTCGAAATGTCCCCTGGCGTTTGGCCGCACGGAATCGACGCGAGGCTTGTGCCGCGGATACGGAGGTCGCCACAGATAGTCACCGGTCGCGGGGTCCCGGTACGGATCCTTGTTCAGCGCGTCGATCACGTACATGCGCCGGCCGGCGGGTCCGGGCGCAACGCTGCCCGGGCGGGCGTTGGCGCGGACGAGTCGGGGCGCGTCGAAATCGGCCCTGATGCGCGGCTCCGGGTAGAGCAAGAACCGTATCCCCCGAGGATCGAAGCGGAATTGCCGCATCGTCACACGAGGGTGTTTCGGTGGGGACTCGAAGCGGTCGCGACGGGACTTGTCAAGCGCGCCCTTCGAGCGCGCGCTTGAGCTGGTCCAGGTGGTTGTCGTCGTGCCAGGCCATCAGCGTGACGAAGTCGCCCACGGTCATGCGGCCGCGTTGCGGATGGACGGCGCCGCGCGTCCACGGCTCGGGCGCGAGCGCGCGGAGGTACGCGAGCGACTCCTCGCGGCGCCGGCGGAACGCGGCGAGCGCGGCGTGCGCGTCGTTGCGGAGGTACTGGCGGTCCGCCGCCCAGCGGTCGGGGGTGGTCGGGCTGAAGGGCGGGAGCTTCGGCTCGTCCAGCGCCTCGATCAGCTCGAAGCGCCCCATGAACAACTCTTCCGTGTCGCGGAGGTGGCAGACGACTTCCTTCGCCGCCCAGTTCTTCGCGTCGGGGCGGCGGGCGAGCGCCGCCTCGCTCTGGCCGCGGATCGCGGCGGCCAGCTCGTCGGCGGTGCGTTCCAGGCGCTTCAGGCGGTCGGCGGCGGGTTGCTTCGCGTACTCGTCCATGGTCGGCATGGCAAGAATGTACGGCAACCGCGCCGGGCGCGCTACCTCATTGTGCGCGGAACTGGAGCGCGTGCCCGTCCGGCGGTCTGGATATCCGGCGTGATCGCGATCGTGTGCCAGTGGACCAGGTCGTTGGCCCGCGTGTCCTGCGGCCGGGGTCGGCCGTCCCGCGGCGTCAGGTACTCGAGCAGTTCGACCGCGGGGCCCGCCGCCGCGCGGAGCATCGTGATGCGGAGCCGCCGCCTCGATCGCGTATTCGGGCCGGTGGCGCGAGAGCGCATTCTTCGCAGCGTTGTCCCGCAGCGTGGGACACGCCGAATCTTCCGGGGGATTCCCGGTGTCTTACCGTCAACAAGGGAGTAACAATGGCCCTCCAGATGCGCGACGAGTCGGCGACGGCGACAGGGAGGACTGGCATGGGCGCCAATGGCACTGGGAGCATGGAGGACCGTCCCCGGGCTGGTTGGCTCGGGGTGACAGCGCCGCTCTGGCCGCTCGGCCTCGCCCGGCTCCTCTACGGTGTGCTCTGGTGGCAGCAGTCGGGTTGGAAGGTGCCGGCGGACGACTTCGGCCGGAAGTCGGGCGGCGGTCTCTGGTACTGGGTGCAGCAGGAGATCCAGCACCCGACCGTGAACGCCTACAAAGACTTCCTCGTCAACGTGATGATTCCCAACTGGACCTTCTTCGGCTGGATGACGCTGATCACCGAGACCTTCATCGGCGTCACGTTGATCCTCGGCCTCCTCACACGCCTGGGGTCGCTCGTCGCCCTCGGCATGGCCGCCAACATCACGATTGGGATTCTCAGCGTGCCGCACGAGTGGGGCTGGACCTACACGATGCTGATCATGTTTCCGGCGATCTTCCTGCTCACCGGCGCGGGGCGGAGCTTCGGGCTCGACGGCTTCCTCGTGACGCCACTCGAGCGCGCGACCGCTCGCGGCAGCCGTGTGGCGAGGTTCAGCCGCTGGCTCGTGTAAGGCCGTTCGCGGTCAGGCTGCCGTGACCTGCCGGGACGTCATCGCGGTCCTCGCGGACTATCTGGACGCGACGCTCGGCCCCGCCGACGCCGAGACGCTCGAGGCTCATGAACCGTCACCCACTCTCGACCGCGCTGCCCGGTGGTCAGCCAAAGGAGCGTGCGGAAGACGACGTCCGCGACGGGGTGGACCGTGAGCGCCCGGTGCGCGAGCGCCCGGTACAGGTCACCGACATCGCGAAAGCGGCGGCTGGCGCGAGCCCGACGGCGACCAGCAGCGCGATCGAGGCGTGGGTGGCGGTCAGCAGAGCGGAGCGCTAGATCTTGCGGACGTTCGCAGCCTGCAGCCCCTTCGGGCCGCGGGTGACTTCGAACTCGACCGAATCACCTTCGGCGAGGCTCTTGAAGCCCTGCGCCTGGACGGCGCTGTAATGGACGCACGTCCTCGCCGCCCTCCTGGGTGATGAAGCCGAAACCCTTCGCGTCGTTGAACCACTTCACTTTTCCGGTCGCCATGACTCGAAACCTCTCTTCGGGGTCTTCCCCCTGGTTGCTCCCGCCGTGGTGGCGGGGTTGTCCGCCGACATTGGCGAACAAACAAAAACGCCGCGCGAACTGGATCTCGCGCGGCGTGTATCTCAGACTGCGAAAAACACGTACCGAACCTGACCAGAACCATGGCCAGCATGACACGGATCGGCCGTGGCATCAATCGAATTCTCGCGGCCTGTCAGGCCCCGCGCGGGGACTCCTGCGCTTCGGGCGGGAGCGCGGCAATACGCAGCCGTCGAACCGGACGCGAACGGGGGATAGACTCGAGGCGTGGTCGACTTCGGGCGCGAGATCACCGGCGACCTCGCCGCGGCGGAGCGCCGCGAGTGGCTCTGCACGAACGGCATCGGCGGGTTCGCGTCGGGCACGGTCGCGGGCACGCTCACGCGCCGCTACCACGGGCTCCTCGTGGCGGCCCTCCAGCCCCCGCTCGGGCGCACGCTCCTCGTCGCCAAGGCGGACGAGACCGTCCTGTACGAGGGCGCGGCGCGCCCGCTCGGGGCGAACCGCTGGGCGGGGGGCGTGGTGGACCCGCACGGCTACCGCGAGATCGAGCGGTTCGCGCTCGACGGCACGACGCCGGTCTGGACCTACGCGATTGCCGACGCGCTCGTCGAGAAGCGCGTCTGGATGGAGCCGGGCGCCAACACCACCTACGTGCGCTACCGCGTGCTGCGGGCCCGCGCGCCCCTCGCGCTGACGGTCAAGGTCTTTGTCAACTACCGCGACTACCACGGCACGACGCGCGGCGACGCCTGGCGCATGGACGTGGCGCCCGTGCCCAGCGGCCTGCGCGTCGTCTCCTTCGAGGGCGCCCGTCCGTTCGTCGTCCTGGCCGACGGTGCGGACGCGCAGCCGGCGCACACCTGGTACCGGAACGTCGATCTCCCCGCCGAGCGGGAGCGCGGGCTCGACGCGACGGAAGACCACCTCCACGCGGGGACCTTCCACGCCTCGCTCGAGCCGGGCGCGGCGCTCACGCTCGTGGTCTCGACGGAGCACGCGCCGTCGCTCGACAGCGCCGCAGCCTGGCGGCGTCGCGCCCGGCACGAAGAGGCAGTCATCCGGGCCTGGAAGCGCGCCCGTCCGGAGGCCCGGAAGGCGCCCGACTGGATCCGGCAGCTCGTGCTCGCCGCCAACCAATTTGTGGTTGTGCGAGCCGCAGGACGTTGCGGGGCTGGGGCCCCGCCGGCCGAGGCGAGCGATGAAATGGTTGTGCGAGCCGCAGGACGTTGCGGGGCGGGGGCCCCGCCGGCCGAGGCGAGCGATGAAATGGTTGTGCGAGCCGCAGGACGTTGCGGGGCGGGGGCCCCGCCGGCCGAGGCGAGCGATCAGACAGTCAGGCGGCCGCTCGCCGGGGATCCGGACGGGATGACCGTCATCGCCGGCTATCACTGGTTCGGCGACTGGGGCCGCGACACGATGATCGCGCTGCCCGGCCTCACGCTCACGACCGGGCGCGCCGAGGTCGCGCGCCGGATCCTCACGACGTTCGCGCGCTTCGTGGACCGCGGCATGCTGCCGAACCGCTTTCCCGATGCCGGCGAGGCCCCGGAGTACAACACGGTGGACGCGACGCTCTGGTACTTCCAGGCGATCCGCGCCTACTACGAGGCGACCGGCGACGACGGGATTCTCAAGGACCGCGTTCCCGTGCTGGAGGAGATCGTCCGCTGGCATCGCGAGGGGACGCGCTTCGGGATCAAGGAGGATCCCGCCGACGGCCTCCTCGCCTCGGGCGAGCCCGGCGTTCAGCTCACCTGGATGGACGCAAAGGTGGATGACTGGGTCGTCACGCCGCGCACCGGCAAGGCCGTCGAGATCAACGCGCTCTGGTACAACGCCGCTCTGGTACAACGCGCTCGTCTCGATGGCGGCCTTCGCCCGCCGGCTGCGGAAGCCGGCGAAGCCGTGGGAGGAGCTGTCCGCGCGGGTTCGGACGGGCTTCGAGCGGTTCTGGAACGAGCGCGCCGGCTGCTGCTATGACGTGATCGACGGCCCTGACGGCTTGGACGACGCGCTCAGACCGAACCAGATCTTCACTGTCTCGCTCCCCGAGAGCCCGCTTTCGCTCGTGCGCCAGAGGCGCGTCGTTGACGCCTGCGCCCGGCACCTCCTCACGTCGTACGGCCTGAGGAGCCTGGCGCCCGGCCACCCGCAGTACCAGGGCCGCTACGGCGGCGATCAGTGGCGGCGCGGCGGCGCCTACCACCAGGGCACCGTCTGGGCGTGGCTCCTCGGCCCGTTCGCTCTCGCCCACTTCAAGGTCTACGGTGACGCCGCCGCCGCGCGATCGTTCCTCGAGCCGCTCGCCCAGCATCTGAGTGACTACGGCGTCGGCTCGATCGCCGAGATCTTCGACGGCGACGCGCCGTTCGCGCCGCGCGGCT
>JACPCG010000222.1 GCA_016179925.1 Candidatus Rokuibacteriota bacterium
CGGGGCTGCCGCTTTCCCGGCTGCGGGCTGCCGTTCGGCCAGGGCCATCACCTCCGCCACTGGGCGCAGGGCGGCCCGACGACGCTGTCGAACCTCTCGCTCCTCTGCCGCCGTCACCACCGCACGGTCCACGAGGAGGGCTACCAGGTGGAGCGCTACCCCGACGGCGAACTCCGGTTCCGGCGCCCGGACGGGCACCTCCTGCCCGAGGTGCCGCCGCCCGCTGCGCTCCCCGCCGATCCCGTCCAGACCCTCCGGGCGCGGCACGAGGCGCAGGGGCTCCGCCTCGACGCGCGAACGGCGACGCCGGGCTGGCTGGGCGAGCCTCTGGACGTGGGCTGGGCGATCGACGTCTTGCACCCTCTGGCGATCACCCCTGGCGCGCGGCGGACGTGCGTTGAAGTGGGACGCTAGAGCAGCTCGAACCCGAGGAGGGCGCCCAGCTCGCGCAGCGCCGCCTCGGGGTGCTCCACCTTGATCGTCGCCATGCCGAGGGCGCGCGCCGGCTTGAGATTCGTCCCGATGTCGTCAAGGAACGCCGCGCGCGGCGGCTCGACGCCGAGATCGCGACACACGAGCTGGTAGATCCGCGGGTCGGGCTTGCGCATGCCGACGGCGCGCGACTCGACGAAGACGTGGAAGAGCTCGCGGAGCGGGTGCGGCGGGTCGGGCGTTTCCTTGGCCCAGTTGTTGGTGAGCGCGCCCACGCGGAGCCCCCGCGCGCGGATCCGCCGGATCGCTTCGACCATCCGGGGGCGCGCCACACCCGCCCCGGCGATGTACTCCATGACACGCGGGCCGCTCACCTCGATCCCATGCGCGCGGCAGTCGGCCTCGAAGGGCGCAAAGAACGCCTCGACCGTCAGCTCCCCGCGCTCGAGCCGCGACCAGGCGCCGCGCTCGCCGGCGGCGACGACCGCGCGGTTGATGGCGTTGGGCGCGAGCCCGTGGTCGTGCTCGTAGCACGCGATCGCGTGGAGCGGCGACTCCTGCACCACGCCGCCGATGTCGAACACGACCGCCGCGATCGCGCCCACGGCCGTCAGGCCTTCAGGAAGCGGTGGACCCCGTCCTCGCCCACGAGCCGCACCGCGCGCCCGTCGGCTTCGAGGTAGTTCAGGTGGGCGAGCGTCTCGCCGAGCGCGAAGTTGAGCTGGATGAGGTCGAGGTCGCGGCGGAAGAGCGCGGGCACCACCTCCGCCGCGGTCCGCGGCTCGACCAGCGCGTCCACCGCTTCGGCGAGCCGCGCGTCGTGGTGGACGCGGAGCTGGTCGAGGCGCTCGTGCAGGCCGCGGAACGGAAGCCCGTGGGACGGCAGCACGAGCGTCTCCGCCGGGATCGGCCGGAAGCGGCCGAGCGAGTCGAGGTAGAGCCGGAGCGGATTGCCCAGCGCCTGCTCGGGCCAGACGCTGATGTTGGTCGTGATCTTCGGGAGCACCTGGTCGCCGCTCCGGCGCGTGGCCGTAGACGGTCATGACCTCCCAGCGCCGTCCGTCGATCACCAGCACATCCCCGTCGAGGATGCGGTGGAATGCCGACGCGAGCGTCGGCACGAGGTGCGGGTACGGGTTCATCCGCTTCGGCAGCCGCGCGAGCAGCTCCGCGCCGCAGCCGTGGCGCCGGTAGTGGGCCAGGCGCGGCTCGGCGTCGGCGAGCTCACGGGCTCGCCATGCCCACTGCGCGTACAGCCACTCGGCCTGCGCGCACCAGAGCCCGGCCTTCCAGCGCTCCGTGAGCCACCCGGCGTTCCCCATGTGGTCGGGGTGGAAGTGCGTGACGACGACGCGCGTCACGGTCCGGCCGTCGAGGTGCGAGGCGAAGATCTGCTCCCACAGGGCGCGCGTGTCGTCGAGGCCGACGCCCGTGTCCACGACGGTCCAGCCGGGTCCGTCCTCGAGGAGCCAGAGGTTGATGTGATCCAGGTCGAACGGCAGCGGCGTGCGCAGCCATTTGATCCCGGGCGCCACGCCGATGACTTCGCCCGGCGCCGGCGGTTCGCTCCACGGATGTTCGAGAGCCATCTGACGCAGTGTAGCATCAGGGCGGTGGCTCGCCGGGTGTTCGCCTTCGTGGCCCTCGTGGCGCTCGCCGCCTGCGCGACGGCGCCGCCCCCCTCCCCTTCGCCCGCCGGCCAGTGGCGGACGGACCTCGACGCCTACCGCGATAGGTCCCGAACCCTTGCAGCCGACCTGGGCCAGGTGCGTGACGAGTTCAAGGCGCTCGTCGCCGAGGAGAGCTTCCCCGGCCTGGAGGACAAGATCGCGACGCTCGCCGGGCGGCTCGCCCGCGGCGAGGAGCGCGACGGCGACAGCGCGCTCGCGCAGAGTCTATGGGGGTTGACGCTCGGCGAGCTCCTGCTCTTCCAGCGCTATCTCGCGCTCTCGAGCCGGGTCGTCGAGGTGGAAGCGGTGCACGCCGAGCTCGAGAGCGCCCGGCTCGATCTTCTGCTGCGGCGCCTGAGGCTCGGGCCCGCCGCCGAGGCCGACGCGGCTTCGGACGCGGCGCTCGTCGCGGAGCCGGCGCCGTCGCCGTTCGCCTGCCCGCGCTACCGCGTGGGGCGGATCGAGTTCGTCACCTGCCGCTGACGTCGCGGCCTGAGGTATCCTACGGCCATGACGCACCCCGAGCCGAGCCCGGTTCCCGATCCCGTCGTCGAGGCGTACAAACAGCACGTCGATCGCTCGCTCATCCGCGAGAACCTCAAGCGCTCCGTCGAGGAGCGGCTCGAAGCGCTGATGCAGTTGCAGCGGTTCGCGGAGGAGCTGCGTCGGGCCGGCGCCACTCTCGGGGCCCGATGACGGACTTCAAGGCCCTGCTGCGGACCCTTGCCGAAGCGGGGGTCGAGTTCATCCTCGTCGGAGGCGTGGCGGGAACCGTTCACGGCGCGACGCGCCTCACGCTCGACGTCGATCTCGTCTATCGACGATCGCCCGCGAACATCGAGCGTCTCGTGCTCGCGCTGACGCCGCATCACGCCTACCTGCGCGGCGCCCCACCCGGGCTCCCCTTCCGCTGGGATGCCGCGACCATCCAGCGCGGGCTCAACTTCACGCTGACGACGGACATGGGCGACCTCGATCTCTTCGGCGAGATCGCGGGCGGCGGCACGTACGAAGATCTCCTGCCCCACTCGGTGCCGATCCAGGTCTTCGGCGTCGAGTGCCGCTGCCTCGGTCTCGAACGGCTCATCCAGGTCAAACGCGCCGCCGGCCGGCCGAAGGATCTGGAAGCCGTCGCGGAGCTGGAGGCCATTCTCGAGGAACGGCGCCGGGGCGGGATGTCGTAACGCCGGGCGGCCGCCTCGCCTACCGGCCCGACGGCGATGCCGGCAGTGTCGCCATGTAGTGCGCGAGACTCTCGATCTCCGCCTCGGTCAGCGGCTGGGCCGC
>JACPCG010000001.1 GCA_016179925.1 Candidatus Rokuibacteriota bacterium
GCTCCGCGAGCTCCAGTTCGAGCACGAGGCCGGCCACATCTCCGACGACGATTACGCCGACCTCCGGTCCCGTTACGAGCGCGAGGCCGCCACGGTCCTGACGGAGCTCGATCGGCTCGCCCCGGCGAAACCCGCGGAGCCCGAGCCCGAGGCAGGGAAGCGTCGCGAAGAGGCGGCGCTGCGGCGCTCGGCGTGGCGTCACCCGCTGGCGCTCGGCGCCGGGGCGGTGCTCCTCGTCGTCTTCGGCATCGTCCTGGGCGCGGGCATCGCCCGCCACACCGAGCCCGACCAGATGGCGGGGATGCCGCCGACCGGCTCACGCCCGCTCGCTCCGACCTTCCCCGAGCCGGGCGCCGGGCCCGGTGCGGGCGGCGGGGCGGCGCGGCCGGTGACGCCCGAAGTGTTCCAGGGCATGCTCCAGGCCGCGCGCGCGAGTCTCTTCGAGGGGCGCTACGGCGACGCGATCGCCGCCTACCAGGCGATCCTGAAGCGCGATCCGAAGAACGTGGACGCGATGACCCATCTCGGGCTGATCGTGGCGATCGGCGGCCACGCCGACAGCGCGCTCGAAACCTTCGAGAAGGCCCTCGCGATCGACCCGAACTACCCTCCCGCCCTGCTCTACCGCGGTCAGGTGCTCTACGAGGCAAAGAAGGATTCGGCGGGAGCGATCAAATCCTGGGAGAAGTTCCTTGCAGTGGCGCCTCCGGGGGAGGATCGCACGCGGATCGAGAAGCTGGTCGCCGAGGCTCGGGCGCGCCGCTGAGCTGTGGGGTCCGGGCGAGCGGGCCCTCCTCGACCACGCTAGCCCGGACTATTCATTCATGAACGCCGTTCGCGCGAGACCGGTCCGCCTGGTCGGCGGCGCAAACAACCCCCAGAGGCTCCGGGTCTCCGAGAGCCCGCCCGCCCGGACCCCACAGCTCAGCGGCCGCTCGAACCGGGTCAGCGGCCGGAGGAGACGGTGAAGGATTTATCGTAGGCGATCGGGATGGCCAGCAACGCCTCGCCCTTGTAGATGATCACGGGATACGACCAGCGGATCAGGACTCGCAGCGTCCGGTCCTCCTGGGTCACGAACACGTCGCGCGCGTCGAGCGTCACGCCCGTGTCGGGCGCCCGCCTGAGGATGTCGTCCCTCACCCGCCCCGGGCGCTCGAAGCGGTCCATCCTCGCGCGCTCCGCGACCGACTCCTCGACGATCGCCTTGATCTCGTAATACTGCCAGACGGCGACGGCACCCGCGTAGAACGCATAGACGACGCCGACCGCAACGAGGAGCCAGAAGACGGTCTTCATGGCGCCGGCTCGTAGACCCAGATCTTCGCGGCCGCCGGGAGCCCCAGCGCGATCGCCTGCCCGTCGCCCGCCGCCGTGATCGTCCCGGCCCAGGGCGCGACCTCGGTGATCCGGAGGCGGCGGCCCGGGCGGACGTCGTTCTTCCAGAGGTGCTCGAGGAGCTTCTTGTCCGCCTCCGCCTCCTCGGTGATGCGCTCGACGACGACCGTGGTGCCCTCCTTCGCCTGCGCGAGCGGGAACGGCTCGACGCGGGAGGCCGGCTTCGCCATGCCCGGGATCGGATTGCCGTGAGGGCAGGTGCTCGGCATGCCGAGCAGATCCGCGAGGCGGTCCTCCACGCGGGGCGAGAGCGCGTGCTCGAGACGGTGCGCCTCCTCGTGGGCATCGGTCCAGTCGAGCCCGAGCGTGTCGGTGAGCCACCGCTCGATCAGCCGATGGCGGCGCGCCATCGTCTCGGCGATGTGACGCCCCTTTGGCGTCAGCGCGAGCTCCTTGCCGCGGCCGACCCGCACGTAGCCGCTGCGGTGGAGCCGCTGGATCGCCTCCGTCACCGCCGGCGCCGAGATCGCCATGTGCTTGGCGAGCCGGGCCCCGATGACGGGCTTCCCGCTGCCCCCGAGGTCGTAGATCGCGGCGAGGTAGTCCTGGACGGAGGCGGTCGTCGTCTTCGCGGCCGCGCCCGCTTTTAGGCTTGACGATCGTCTCACATTAGGTATACCTAATACCAGGGACCGTCCGGTCAGCCCAAGTATAGCACCCGACCTCGGGCGGCGAGAAAGGAACCAGCCCGCCATGCGGACGATCGCGACCATCGGCGCCGTCCTTGCCGGGGCCCTCGTGGCCCTCCTCCCCTCCACCGGCGCGCCGGGCCCGGCGGAGATCGTCATCTACTCGGCCCGGTCGCACTACAACCAGGAGCCCGCCTTCGACGCCTTCACGAAGAAGACGGGCATCCAGGTGAAGATCTTCGGCGGCAACGCGCCCGAGCTCTTCGAGCGGCTGCGGGCCGAGGCCGATCGGACGCCGGCCGACGTGCTCATCACCGTGGACGCGGGCTATCTCTGGAACGCCGCGCGCGCCGGCCTGCTCGCGCGGGTGGACTCGCCCGAGCTCCTCGCCAACATCCCGGCCCATCTCCGCGACCCCGAGCACCGGTGGTTCGGGCTCACGACGCGGGCGCGGACGATCATGTACAACACCCGCAAGGTGGCGCCGGCCGAGCTCTCGACGTACGAGGCGCTCGCCGATCCCACGTGGAAGGGACGCCTGTGCCTCAGGACCTCGAGTCACGTCTACAACCAGTCGCTGCTCGCGACGATGATCAAGCGGCACGGCGAGTCGCGGGTCGAGGCGACCGTGCGGGGCTGGGTCGCGAACCAGCCGGTCCTGATCAACAGCGATACCAAGATCCTCGAGGCGATCGCCGCGGGCCAGTGCGACGTCGGGATCACGAACACCTACTACCTCGGCCGGCTCCTCGCGAAGGAGCCCGCGCTCCCCGTGGCGCCGTTCTGGGCGAACCAGGCGACGACGGGTACGCACGTCAACATCTCGGGCGCCGGGGTGACGGCGCACGCGAAGAACCGCACGGCGGCGATCAAGCTCCTCGAGTTCCTGTCGAGCCCGGAGGCGCAGCAGATGTTCGCCGACTCGAACTTCGAGTATCCGGCGAACCCACAGGCGGCGGTGAACCCGGTCGTCGCGCGCTGGGGCAGGTTCCGCCAGGACGACGTGAACGTCGCCGCGGCGGGCGAGTTCCAGGCCGCCGCCGTCCGCGTCGCCGACCGCGCCGGCTACAAGTAGCGCGCCCGTGATCCGCGGGCGCTCGGCGTGGACCGCGGCAGCCGTCTGCGTCGCCTCGGTCCTCGCGGTGCCGAGCCTCGCCGTCCTCGCCTCCCTGGCGCGCCCGGCGTACCGCGTCTGGGCGCACCTCTGGCAGACTCAGCTCCTCGAGGTCCTCGGGAACACGCTGGCCCTCGTCGCCGGGGTCGGCGCGGGCACGCTCGTCGTCGGCGCCGGTCTCGCCTGGCTCGTCGTGACGTACCGCTTCCCCGGCCGGGCCGCGTTCGAGTGGGCGCTCATCGTGCCGCTCGCGGTGCCCGCGTATGTGATCGGCTTCGCGTTCCTCGGCCTCTTCGAGTTTGCGGGCCCCCTGCAGACCGGGCTCCGCCGCTGGCTCGGCGACGGCGTCCGGCTGCCCGAGCTCCGCTCGTACTGGGGCGTGGTCCTCATGATGACGCTCGTCCGCGCCCGTCCCTGGTCGCCGGCGTGTCGCTCGCCATGATGGAGGCGCTCGCCGACTTCGGCACCGTCGCGACGTTCGGCTACCGGACGCTGACAGAGTCCATCTACCGGGTGTGGTACGGGATGTTCGACCGCACCGCGGCGGCGCAGCTGGCGAGCCTGCTCCTCCTGTTCGCCCTGGGCCTCCTGGCGCTCGAGCGCGGGTTGCGCGGCCGGGCCCGGTTCGTCCAGAGCCAGCGGCGCGGGCCGGCCCCCGAGCCGCGGACGCTCGCTGGCTGGCGCGCGTGGGGTGCGACGGCCGCGTGCGCCGTGATCCTCGGCCTCGCCTTCGTGCTGCCGGTCGGCCAGCTGCTCGTCTGGGCGCGCGACGCCGTCGGCGGCCTGCGCGCGCCAGCATTCGCCGCGCTCCTGCGCAACACGCTGACGCTGGCGGCGCTCGCGGCCCTCGTGGCGGCAGCGCTGGCGCTCGTCCTCGCGTACGCGGCGCGTCTTCACCCGTCCGCCGCGGTCCGCCTCTCGGCGCGGTCCGCGTCCATGGGCTACGCGCTGCCGGGCGCGGTCATCGCGGTGGGCGTGCTCGTCCCGCTGGCGTGGCTCGATCACGTGCTCGCCGGCGCGGGCGAGCGCCTCCTCGGCACGCCCGGCGGCCTTCTCCTGACGGGTTCGGCCGCGGGGCTCCTCTTCGCGTACGTGGCGCGTTTCCTCTCGGTGAGCTTCCAGACCCTCGAGGCGAGCCTCGCCAAGATCCCGCCGAGCATGGACGACGCCGCGCGCTCGCTCGGCGCCTCGGCCGGGGGCACGCTCCGGCGCGTCCACCTGCCGCTGATGCGCGGCGGGCTCCTGACCGCGTGCGTCCTGGTGTTCGTCGAGACCATGAAGGAGATGCCGGCGACGCTCCTGCTCCGTCCGCTCGGCCTCGACACGCTCGCGATCGCGGTGTGGGAGCGGACGTCCGAGTCCATGTGGGCGGACGCCGCCGCGCCCGCGCTCGCGATCGTCGCCACGGGCCTCGTGCCGGTCTTCCTCGCGATCCGCCTGAGCACCCGCCGCTGAGCGCCATCGGGGGAGCGGACACCCGGCTGGAGACTCACGGACCCCGCGTGACGGGTCACCGGCGTGGTCGCGGCAGCCCCGCCCCGCACGGCCGCGGTGATATCCTTCGGTCCATGACGCGCGCAGACGTGGCGCAGCGGATCAGCGAGCTGCGCGAGCAGATCCACCACCACGACTACCTGTACTACGTCGAGGCGCGGCCCGAGGTCTCCGACGCCGAATACGACCGCCTCATGCGGGAGCTCCGCGACCTCGAGGCGCGCTTCCCCGACCTCGTCACTGACGACAGCCCGACCCAGCGGGTCGCCGGCACGCCCACCGACGTCTTCCGGCCGGTCGAACACCGCGTCGCGATGCTCTCGCTCGACAACGCCACGAGCGCCGAGGAGCTGGGGGAGTTCGAGGCGCGGCTCGGCCGGGCGCTCCCCGGCGCGCGCGTCGGCTACGTCTGCGAGCCGAAGATCGACGGCCTGGGCGTCGCACTCCTCTACGCCCGCGGCCGCTTCGTCCGCGGCGCGACCCGCGGCGACGGGCGGGTCGGCGAGGACGTCACGGCGAACCTCCGGACCATCCGCAGCGTGCCGATGGTCCTGCGCGGCGCGCTCGCGGCGGCGGACGACCTCGAGGTGCGCGGCGAGGTGTTCATGCCGCGCGCGGACTTCGCCGAGCTGAACCGCGCCCTCGAAGAGGCCGGCGAGGCGACCTTCGCCAACCCGCGGAACGCCGCGGCCGGCGCCGTCCGCCAGAAGGACCCGGCCGTGACGGCGCGCCGCCCGCTGGACATCTTCCTCTACCACGTGAGCCGCGCCGAGGCGCTCGGCTTCCAGACGTACTGGGACACGCTGGAGGCGCTGCGCGCCGCCGGGTTCAAGACGAACCCCCGCACTGAACGGTGCGACGCGCTGGAGGCCGTCGTGCGCTACTGCGAGCGCCTCGAGCGGGAGCGCGACGGGCTCGGCTACGACGCGGACGGTGTCGTCGTGAAGGTGGATGCGCTCCAGCAGCAGCGGCGCCTGGGCTCGACGACCCACCACCCGCGCTGGGCGATCGCGTTCAAGTTCGCGGCGCGCCAGGCGACCACGATCGTCGAGGCGATCGAGGTCGGGGTCGGCAAGACCGGGATCCTCACGCCGGTCGCGAAGCTCGCCCCGGTGGAGCTCGCCGGCGTGGTGATCCGGAACGTGAGTCTCCACAACGAAGACGAGATCCGCCGGAAGGACGTCCGCGTCGGCGACACGGTGCTCATCGAGCGGGCCGGCGACGTGATCCCCTACGTGGTCCAGGTCGTCGCCGCCGAGCGTCCCGCCGGCGCCGAGCCGTTCCGCTTCCCCTCGCGGTGCCCGGCCTGCGGCGGGGCCGCCGTCCGCCCGGCGGGCGAGGCGTACTGGCGCTGCACGGGGAGCGCCTGTCCGGCCCAGCTCAAGGAGCGCCTGCGCCACTTCGGGTCGCGCCGGGCGATGGACATCGAGCACCTGGGCGAGAAGGTCATCGAGCAGCTGGTGGACAAGGGGCTGGTGAAAGACTTCGCCGACCTCTACACTCTGACCGTTGACCAGCTCGCCGACCTCGAGCGCCTCGGCGAGAAATCGGCCGAGAACCTGGTCCGGGCGATCGCCACCTCCCGCGAGCGAGGGCTGGCCCGGCTGCTGAACGCGCTCGGCATCCGCCTGGTGGGCGAGCGCGTGGCGCAGCTGCTCGCCTCCCGCTTCGGCAGCCTCGAGCGCATCGCGGCGGCGGCGGAGGTGGCGCTCGGCGAGGTGCATGGCATCGGCAAGGAGATCGCCGGGGCGGTCTCGGCGTTCTTCGCGGAGCCGGCGAACCGCCGCCTGATCGCCGGGCTCGCGC
The DNA here is from genome assembly GCA_016179925.1 of Candidatus Rokuibacteriota bacterium. Taxonomy (GTDB): domain Bacteria; phylum Methylomirabilota; class Methylomirabilia; order Rokubacteriales; family CSP1-6; genus JACPCG01. The sequence continues at coordinate 6,442 of JACPCG010000001.1, forward strand.
GAGCCGGCGTCGTGACCGAGGCGCCGGACGCCGGCGCCGACGGCCCGAAGCCGCTCCGCGGCAAGACGTTCGTCCTCACCGGCACGCTGGCGACGCTGTCGCGCGAGGCTGCGCGGGAGGCGGTCGAGCGCCTCGGGGGGCGGGTCGCCGGCTCGGTGTCGAAGAAAACCGATTACGTCGTCGTCGGCGAGGCGCCGGGGAGCAAGGCCGACGACGCGCGTCGTCTGGGGGTGACGATGCTCGACGAGAACCAGTTCCTCAGGCTGGTGAAATCGTGATGCGCCGGGCGTGCCTTGCGCTCGTCCCCTTCCTGCTCACCGCCTGCATCGGCAGGACCACCGACTCGCCCGCTCCCATGGACATCCGGAGCCCGGGCACGTGGACGGTCCTGGCGCCGATGCCGACGGCGCGCCAGGAGGTCGCGGCGGCGGCGCTCAACGGCCGCGTGTTCGTCATCGGTGGCATGGCCGCGCGCGGCGAGGAAGTCGCGACCGTCGAGGTCTACGACCCCGCGACCGACCGCTGGGAGACACGGACGCCGCTTCCCGCGGCGCTGCACCACCCGGCGGCGGCGGTCGTGAACGGCCGGCTCTTCGTCGCCGGCGGCTTCATGGGCCGCGTCAGCTGGACGCCCCTCCGGACCGTGTACGAGTACGACGAGGCGCGCAACTCGTGGTCCACGCGCGCCGCGCTCCGGACGCCGCGCGGCGGGCTCGCGCTCGTCGCGCTCGGCGGCCGCCTGCACGCCGTCGGCGGCCACGCCGAGCGCGTCACGGGGGCCCACGAGGTGTACGACCCGGCGGCCGACCGCTGGACGGAGGCCCCGCCGATGCCGACCGCGCGCGACCACCTCGCGGCGGTCGCCTTCCAGGGGCGCCTCTGGGCCCTGGGCGGGCGCGAGTCGTTCGTGGGCAAGCAGTTCGCCACCGTCGAGGTCTACGATCCGGCCACCACGAGCTGGACCGCGGGCCCGCCCCTCCCCACCGCACGCGGCGGCCTCGGCGCCGCGGTCCTCGACGACCGCATCTTCGTCTTCGGCGGCGAGGCGCCGCTCCGCATCTTCAGCGCGAACGAGATGTTCGAGGTCGCGGGCACGCGCTGGATCGGCAAGGAGCCGATGCGGACCCCGCGCCACGGCCTCGGCGCGGCCGTCGTCGGGAACCGGATCTACGCGATCGGCGGCGGCACCGAGCCCGGCCTCGCACGCACGAACGTGAACGAGGCGTACACCCCGTGAGCCGGGCGGCGGCACGCCGGCTGGCGCTGGTCCTGCTGGCGCTGGTCCTCCCGCCTGCGCTCGGCGTCGCGCGGGCCGGGGCCGAGCCGACGCGCGAGGAGGCGCTGGCGGCGCTCGCCGAGCCGGCGTACGACGCCGAGGTCCGCCGCCGGGCGGCGCTCTGGCTCGCCCGGAAAGGCCTCATGGAGGACGTCCCCGCGCTCGTCGACGCGCTCCGCGACGCCGACCCGCTCGTGCGCGCCTTCGCCGAGACCGCGCTCTGGCAGGTGTGGAGCCGCTCGGGCGACGAGGAGGTGGACCGCCTGTTCGCGATCGGCGTGGAGCAGATGGCCGCGCGCCAGGGCGAGGCGGCCGCCGAGACGTTCACGCGGGTCATCGAGCGCAAGCCCGAGTTCGCCGAAGGGTGGAACAAGCGCGCGACCGTCTACTACCTGCTCGGCGAGTACGAGAAGTCGCGCGCGGACTGCGACCAGGTGCTGAAGCGCAACCCCCACCACTTCGGCGCGCTCTCCGGCTACGGCATGATCTACCTCCAGCTCGACCAGCCGGCGCGGGCGCTCGACTACTTCGAGCGCGCGCTCGGCGTCAACCCGAACCTCACCTCCGTCCGCGAGACCGTCGAGGCGCTCCGGGCACTCCTGATCAAGCAACGAAAGGACACGATCTGATGGACGTGATCCCCTCCCTCCGGAAGCTCTCGAGCCCGAGCGTGGCGAACGGGATCGAGACGTTCACCGTCCGCCCGCGGAACCAGGGCTTCATGTCCTCGGAGATCCGCGCGCTCTTCCCCGAGCTCGGCCCGCTCGTCGGCTACGCCGTCACGGCGCTGATCCGCGCCGAGCCCCAGCCCATCCAGGGCCACCGGGCGTCCACCTTCGCGTGGTGGGACTACGTCCTCTCCATCCCCGCGCCGCGCGTGGTCGTGGTCCACGACCTCGACGACCCGCGGGGCCAGGGCGCGCAGTGGGGCGAGGTCCAGGCCAACATCCACAAGGCGCTCGGGTGCGCGGGGGTTCTCACGGACGGGTCGGTGCGCGACCTCGAGGAGGTGCGCGGGCTCGGCTTCCAGTTCGCGGCGGCCCACGTCTCCGTCTCGCACGCGTACGTCCACATGGTGGACTTCGGCCTGCCCGTCAAGGTCGGCGGCCTCTGGGTCAAGCCGGGCGATTTGATCCACTGTGACCAGCACGGCGCCGTGACGATCCCGGCCGAGATCGCCGATCGCATCCCAGACGCGGTCGCCAAGGTCGAGGCGGACGAGCGCACGATCATCGGCTACTGCCAGTCGACGACGTTCTCCGCGGAGGGCCTGAAGGAGCTCTACACGCAGGTCCGGCCGGGCACGTACTAGCCCGGATCATTCATGAACGGTCCCCGTGGAGGCCGGCGCGTGCGGCGATCATGAGTAACCCAGGCTAGGAGTAGGCTAGGAGGCGCGTTCCATGCAGCACGTGAAGACCAACGGGACTGTGCTCGCGGTGCACGAGTGGCCGGGCCGCGGCCCGGCCGTCGTCGCAATCCACGGGCTCACGTCGAACCATACCGTCTGGTACCCGATCGCGGAGGTCCTCGCCGGGAGCCACCGGCTCGTCGCCTACGACCTCCGCGGGCGGGGCGACAGCGCGAAGCCCGAGAAGGGCTACAGCCTCGCCGAGCACTGCGGCGATCTCCTCGGGCTCCTCGACCACTTCGGCCTCGAGCGCGCGATCGTCGCGGGGCACTCGCTCGGCGCCCACATCGGCGTGCGCTTCGCCGCTCACCACCCCGAGCGCGTCTCGAAGCTCGTCCTCTTCGACGGCGGCCTCGACGTGCGCGCCGAGGTCTTCGACTCGCTCGCGCCGGCGCTGAGCCGGCTCGGTGTGGAGTTCCCTTCCCTCCAGGGGTTTCTCGACACGCTCAAGGGCCTGCCGATGTTCGCCGGCCGCTGGAACGACTCCATCGCGCGCCATTACACCTATGACGTGGAGCCGGGGCCCGGCGGCGGCGTCCGGTCCAAGGTGGCCAAGCACGCGATCGAGGAGGAGGTGGCGAACCTCCAGCGCACGCGCCTCTGGGTCTGGCACCATCGGATCAAGGCCCCGACGCTCCTCTTCCGGGCGCCCGACGGGCTCTTGAGATCGGACGACTGCCTGATGACCCAGGAGGAGGCGGAGGCGATGGCCCACGCCATCCCGAACTGCCGCCTCGTCGTGGTCCCGGCCGCGAACCACTACACGGTCCTGCTCGGCGAGCACCCCGTCGTGACGCGCGAGCTCCGGGCGTTCTTCGCGGCATGACGGCCCGCCACGCGGACGCCGCCGACCGGGAGGCCGTGATGGCGCTCGCGGCCGAGGTCCTCGGGCCCGAGCGCGCGGGCCCCTTCGTCCGCTCGCACGCGGAGCGCCACCACCTCCTGGTCGCGGAGGAGGCGGGCGAGGTCGTCGGTGTCCTCGCCTACCGGACGGACTGGTTCCAGTGCACCTTCGTGGGGCTCGTCTGCGCGCGCCGGGATTTCCGGCAGCGCGGCGTCGCCCGCGCCCTCTACAAGATGGTCGAGGGGGTGTCGCCGAGCCCGCGGCTCTACTCGTCGACCGAGGAGACGAACTCGGTCGCGATCCAGATGCACGCCGCGCTCGGCTTCGTCCCCTCCGGCCACATCGACAACCTGCCGCAGGGCTATCGCGAGCTGCTCTTCTACAAGCGGCTCCAGCCTTAGCCTGGGCTATTCATGAACTCGGCCCACCACTACAAGGAGCCCGCCGACCAGATTCGCGCCTGGCGCGCGGCGAAGGGGATCTGACTGCGGCCGGACGCTCAGTGATTTCCGGAATTCGCGAGTCGGAGACGACGGACCAGCTCGTAGAGGGCGCTCTTGCCGCCGCGATAGCCGACCAAGCGCACGCGCCGCAGGACCTCGGCACCCGAGAGTATCGGCTCGGCACGGAGCCACTCGCTGATCTGAGGCGCGAACTCAGCGACCGTTGACGGGCGCCCGACGCCGCGCCGCTCCGACATGACGTGGAGCCCGCCGCCGTTCGGCGCGTTCCCGGCCCCAGCCTTTCTGAACGTCGTTCCTGGGCCCTCCATGCCCTCCCAGGAGAGCAAAACCGATACCGGAAACGCTGATGAGGAGTATTTCCAGAAATTTCAGAGGGTTGCGAGACGGATTCCCGACAGGGCCTGGTAAGTTTGTAACCAATCAGGTGAATCCGAACCAGCTATTTCCTGGTCGACCGCGAGCGACTGAGCGGTTGGCAGGACGGCGGTCCAGATGAACGAGCGCGCGGCGCGCGACCGCGGCGGAACGACCTATCGACCGAACGCCGTGTCCACGCTCCGCGTCAGCTCGGTCGGGGTGAAGGGCTTGAGCACCAGCCCGTGCACGCCGGTCTCCGCGGCCTGGCCCTGCAGCTCGCGCGAGCCGTGCGCGGTGATCATGACGACACGGAGCTTCGGCTGGAGCTGCCACGCCCGCTGGATGAACTCGATGCCGTTCAACTCCGGCATCTTGTAATCGACGACCAGCAGGTCGGCGTTCGGGCCGGCCGCGAGGTGCGCGAGCGCCTCGCTCGTGCTCGTGAAGCCCTGGACCTGGTGGCCCTGCTCGCCGAGCACCTTCCGGCACATCGTGACGATCGCGGGATCGTCGTCCACCACGACGATGTTCATGGCCGGGCTCGCTCGTCCCGGCGCAGCTTGTACTCGATCGAGTCCACGAGCGCCTGCCAGGACGCTTCGATGATGTTGTCGGCGACGCCGACCGTGCCCCACGCCTCCTCGCCGTCGCCCGAGGTGATGAGCACGCGGGTCTTCGCCGCGGTGCCCTTCGACTCGTCGAGGATGCGGACCTTGTAGTCGAGGAGCTTCATCGCCTTGAGGTTCGGGTAGAACTCCTCGAGCGCCTTGCGGAGGGCGTGGTCGAGCGCGTTGACCGGGCCGTTCCCCGACGCGGCCGTGTGCTCCATGATGCCCTTGACCCGCACGCGCACCGTCGCCTCGGCGACGGGCTCCTGCTCGTGGTTCTGCTCTTCGACGATCACCCGGTAGGCGTCCAGCTCGAAGTAGGGCTTGTGGCGGCCCACCGCGCGCTCCATGAGGAGCTCGAACGAGGCCTCTGCCCCCTCGAACTGGAACCCCTGGTCCTCGAGGGCCTTGAGCTGGTCGAGGATGCGCCGCGAATCCGGCGTCTCATGGTCGAGATCGATGCCGTACTCGCGCGCCTTCCACAGGATGTTCGACTTGCCGGCGAGCTCGGAGACGAGCACGCGCCGATGGTTGCCGACCGCCTCCGGGTCGATGTGCTCGTACGTCTCCGGGTGTTTGAGGACGGCGGAGACGTGCATGCCGCCCTTGTGGGCGAACGCCGAGTCGCCGACGTACGGCTGGGAGGACCACGGCTTGCGGTTCGCGAGCTCGGAGACGAAGCGCGAGACGTCTCGGAGCTCCCGGAGGTTCGGCCCCGGGATGCAGTCCAGCCCCATCTTGAGCACGAGGCTCGGGATGACGGACACGAGGTTCGCGTTCCCGCAACGCTCGCCGAAGCCGTTGATGGTCCCCTGCACCTGGCCGATCCCCTCTCGGACGGCGGCGAGCGAGTTCGCCACGGCGCACTCGGCGTCGTTGTGGACGTGGATGCCGAGCGGGGTGTTCACGTGCTTCTTGACGACCTGGAGGATGGCCACGAGGTCGGCCGGGAGCGTGCCGCCGTTCGTGTCGCAGAGCACGAGCCAATGGGCGCCGGCCGCCTCCGCCGCCTTCAGGGTCTCGAGCGCGTAGTCGCGGTTGACGCGAAAGCCGTCGAAGAAGTGCTCGGCGTCGAACATGACCTCTTCCACGCGCGGGCGGAGGAAGGCGATCGTGTCGGCGATCATCGCGAGGTTCTCGTCGAGCGTCGTGCCGAGTGCGCCGGTGACGTGGAAGTCCCAGGACTTGCCGACGATCGTCGCCACCGGCGCGCCCGCGTCGAGGAGCGCCTGCATGTTCGGGTCCGCCTCGGCCGCCACGCCCGCGCGCCGGGTCATGCTGAACGCCGCGAGCTTCGCGTGTTTGAGCATCACGTCCTGCATGCGGCGGAAGAAGCGCAGGTCTTTCGGGTTGGAGCCGGGCCAACCGCCCTCGATGTAGTGGATGCCGAGCGCGTCGAGACGGGTCGTGAGCCGGACCTTGTCCTCCATGGAGAAGGACACGCCCTCGCCCTGGGTGCCGTCGCGAAGCGTCGTGTCGTAGATCTTGATCAGGCGCCGCATGGGGATACCGATGATGATGCGCCTCCCGCGGCGGAAGTGTCAAGATTTGCGAGGGCTTCCGGATACTCCCGAACTTACGGTCCGAGCGCCGAGGTCGAGGCGGGCGGCGAGCCGCCCTTTCGCCTCGGGCCACTCGGTGTCGAGGATGGAGTAGTAGACGGTGTCGCGCTGATAGCCCCGGACCTGCATGTGCTTGCGGAGCACGCCCTCCCGCACGGCGCCGAGGCGCGCGATCGCCTCCTGCGAGCGCACGTTGCGCCCGTCGGTCTTGAGCGCGACGCGCACACAGCCCAGCGTCTCGAAGCAGTGGGCGAGGAAGAGGTACTTCGACTCCGTGTTGGCGGGCGTCCGCCAGTACGCGCGCGCGAAGAACGTCGCGCCGATCTCCACCTGCCGGTCCGCTGGGCGCACATCGAGGAGTCGCGTCGAGCCGATGCAGCGGCCGGTGGCGTTCCAGATCTGGGCGAA
>JACPCG010000002.1 GCA_016179925.1 Candidatus Rokuibacteriota bacterium
CGAAGCGCGCGATCCCGGGCTCGACCCGGCCGGCCGCGCTCAGGCCGAGACGCTCGCGGACCGGCTCGGGCCGCTCGGCCCGCTCCCGATCGTGACGAGCCCGCTCCGGCGCACGCGCGAGACCGCAGCGCCGCTCGAGCTGCGCTGGCGCCGGCGTGCACGCATCGAGCCGGCGGTCGCCGAGATCCCCTCGTGCGAGGACGATCTCGCCCGGCGCGGCGAGTGGCTCCGCGGCGTGATGGCCGGACGCTGGTCCGAGCAAGCCTCCGACCTCCAGGCCTGGCGGGCCGCGGTGGTGGACGCGCTCGTCGCGATGCCCGAGACGAGCGTCGTGGTGAGCCATTACGTCGCGATCAACGTGGCGCTGGGCCACGCCACGGGTGACGACCGCGTTCTCTGCTTCGCCCCCGACCACTGCTCGGTCACGATCGTCGACGTCGACAACGGCGTGCTCGCCCTCGTGGAGCGCGGCGGCGAGGCCGCGACGGTGGTGCTCTGAGGTCGACGCCTATCGGCTCGCGTGATCCCAGACGACCGGCTCCAGGGTGAGCCGGACGCCGCAGCGCTCCTCGACCGTGGCCCGCAGGTGCTCTGCGAACGCGATGACGTCCGCCGCGCGCGCGCCCTCGTGGGCGACGACGGCGAGCGCGTGGCGCGTGGAGAGGCCCACGTTGCCGCGGTGGTGGCCGCGCTTGAACCCCGCGCGCTCGATGAGCCACGCGGCGGAGAGCTTCACCCGGCCGTCCGCCTGCGGCCAGCGCGGCATCGCCGGGTCCTTCACGCGCGCCTCGACCTCTGCGAGCTCGGCCGGGCTCACGATCGGGTTCGTGAAGAACGAGCCGCAGCTTCGCCGATTTGGGTCGTGCGGGTCGTCGAGCACCATGGACTTCGAGCGCCGGACGGTGAGCACGCTCTCGCGGACGTCGGCGAGCGTCGGGGCGAAGATGCGCCGGTCCTCGAGATGCTTCTCGATGTCGGCGTACCGCACGGTGGAGAGCCCGCCCGGCGCCAGCCGATAGCTCACCGACAGGACGACCCAGCGCCCGGGTTCGCCGCGCTTGAACCGGCTGTCGCGGTAGGCGAAGCCGCACTCGCGGTTGGCGAGGGCGTGGATCCGGCCGTCGCGCGTGTCGAGGGCGCGCACCGTGGTGACGGTGTCGCTGACCTCCTGGCCGTAGGCGCCGACATTCTGCATCGGCGTGGCGCCCACCAGGCCCGGGATGCCGCTCAGGCACTCGATCCCGGCCCAGCCGTGCTCGACGGCGCGGCGCACGAGGCCGTCCCACGGCTCACCGGCGGCGGCGGTCAGCTCGATCGCGCCGTCGGCCTCGCGCGTGTAGACGCCGCGCAGGTCGATCTTCACCACGAGCGCCTCCACGCCCGCATCGGCCACGACCAGGTTCGAGCCGCCGCCGAGGACGCGCAGGGGCAGAGCGCGGCTCCGGGCCCAGTCGAGAGCGTCGAGCACCGCGTACTCGTCGTGGGCCTCGACGAACCAGCGCGCCGGCCCGCCGACGCCCAGCGTCGTGTACGGCGCGAGGGGGACATTCTCCTGCGGGGTCACGGTGTCCGGGTAGTGTACCGCTTTACTACACGATCTCGGGATGGTGCTCCGGGAGCCACGCCACCAGGAAGTCGAACCCTCGTCTGCGGCTCTCCGAGCGGATGTGCTGGCGCCACTCGGGCCACCCCTTCACGAGCTCGCGGAAGCCCATCAGCCGCACGACCTCTCGATAGGGCGCGTGCTCGAGCAGGCGGACCGCAGCCCACGTGCGATCCAGACGCCCCAACGTGAGGGTGCCGGACAGCAGACGCCGGAACTGATCCTCGTCGAGGTCATAGTCCCAAACGAACGAGAGTCGAGCCGAGCTCATGTCCTTCACTCCGCCGGGCGCCAGCGCCAGGGTGATGCGCACGAGCCCACGAGCGAGCCGGCCCGTGCCGCGTACCCTCGAGAGTACACGATCTCACGAAGGGGCGTCTCGGCTGCGGCCGCAGTGGAGTCCCGCGGGCTGGAGGAGCAGGGGTATGCTCACGCCCAGGGGACGGGCGCGCCCCAGCGGTTCGGGAACGTGGGCACGGCAGAGCGCGGCTCCGGGCCCAGTCGAGAGCGTCGAGGCGCGGGCGCCTCAGGAGGATTCGATGGCGGACAGGATCGAGCGCGTGCTGGTGGTGGCGGCCCACCCCGACGACGCGGAGACCGGCGCGGGAGGCACGGTCGCCAAGCTTGTGCGGCAGGGAGCGCGGGCCGCCTACGTCATCGTCACCAGCGGCACCATGGGGTCGAGCGACCGCACGATGACCCCGGACCGCCTCGCGCGAATCCGCGAGGCCGAACAGCGGAACGCCGCGCGGACGCTCGGGGTGGAGCACGTCGAGTTCCTCGGCTACGACGACGGCGAGGTCGCGGACACGCGCGACCTCCGGCGCGACATCACCCGCCAGATCCGAAAGTGGCGCCCCGACCTCGTCATCGCCCAGAACCCTCACCGCACGGACAACCTCTTCGCCTCCCACCGGGACCATCGCGTCACGGGAGGGGTCGTGCTCGACTGCGTCTACCCGCTCGCCCGCGACCACATGGCCTTTCCGGAGCTGCTGCCCGAGTTCGAGCCTCATCGGGTGCGCGAAATCTACATCGTGAAGTGGCAGGAGAAGGACCACCAGGTCGCCGTGGACATCTCGGAGACGATCGGCCTCAAGCTCAAGGCGATCGCGTGCCATCAGAGCCAGTTCCCCGACTTCCCGGCGATGGAGGCTCGCGTGCGTGACCGTTGCGCGGCGCTCGGCACGCCCCACGGCTATGCCTACGCCGAGACCTTCGACCGGATTCTCCTCTCGCGCTGACCTCGTGCTGGACGAATCGCCGGAGACGGAAACGCCGCCCGGCAGCCGGAACATCACGGTGAGAGGTAGGGGCGCGCTCACGCCCAGGGGACGGGCGCCCCCCAGCGGTTCGAGAACGTGGTCTCCGAGGTCGGCTTCCGGCTGGTGGGCCCGAAGCTCCCGCGCGGGTACCCGAGCGGGATGCAGAAGTGGAAGCTCACGTCCTTCGGGATGCCGAGGAGCGCGTACGCGCGGTCCATCACCTTGGGGTGGAGCGTCGTCGGCACCGAGCCGATCCCCAGCGTGCGCGCGGCGAGCATCAGGTTCTGGCAGGCGGGAATGACGGAGTTGGCGTGGCCCGGCGCGACGGCGAGCGCCAGCACGATGCACGGCGCGTCCTTCATCTCCTCCGCGAGCTGCGCCGCGGAGCGATAGGTCTTCTCCTCCGGCGGGATGTCCTCGGGCCGGGTCCAGCCGCGCTCGTCGAGCCGCTTGGCCCACCACGCCTCGCGATAGAGCGCGCCGAACTGGCGGATCAGCGCGCGGTCGGTCAGCAGGAGGAAGCGCGCGATCTGGCGGTTGCCGCCGTTCGGCGCCTTCACCGCCGCCTCGAGGATCAGGCGGAGGTCCTCCGTCGGGATCGGGTCGGGGCGGAAGCGACGGATCGACCGCTGGGTGAACATCGCCTCGCCGATCGGCATCGCGAGCCGCTGATGGTCCATGACTCAGTAGCCCTCCTCGTCCAGGAGCGGGAACGCGCTCGTCACGTGCGCGGGGTTGACGGGGGTCGCGGGGCGCACGTACGCGCGGTCGAGCGCCGCGAGGCTTTTCACGCCGAGGAGCCCCATCGCGATCCTGATCTCCTCCTCGAGCAGCTCGAGCACGCGGACCAGCCCCGCCTGACCCGCGGCGGCGAGCCCGCAGCAGGCCAGACGCCCGAGCCCGACGCACTGGGCGCCGAGGGCGATCGCCTTGACGACGTCGGTGCCGCGCATGAAGCCGCCGTCCACCATCACGGTAGCGCGGCCGTTGACGGCGGCGAGGACCTCGGGGAGCACCTCCAGCGTGCCGCGACCGTGATCGAGCTGGCGGCCGCCGTGGTTGGAGACGTACACGACCTCGACCCCGTGCTCGCACGCCAGCTCCGCATCCTCGGCCGTCGCGATCCCCTTCAGGATCAACGGGAGATCGTGGGTGTCCTTGAAGCGCTTGACGTGGCCCCAGTTGAGGCCGGCCTGGAACTCGAAGCCGCCCGCGCGGGTGCGCCAGGGCTTCACGAAGCGCCGGGCGAGGTCGCGCTCGCGCCGGCTGTAGACCGCGGTGTCCACCGTGAGGCAGAACGCGGCGTAGCCGTGGTCGCGGGCACGCTTCACCCAGTCGTCCACCCAGGCGTCGTCACCGCGGACGTAGAGCTGGAAGATGCGAAAGTTGTCGGCGGCCGCGGCGACGGCTTCGAGCCCGGGGTTGCAGACGGAGCTGAGCATCTGCGGGACGCCGAACTCCGCGGAAGCCTTCGCCGCGGTCGCGCCGCCGCCCTCGGCGAAGGTCTCGATGGACCCGATCGGCGCGAGCATCACCGGGATCCGCACGGGCCGCCCGAGCAGCGTGGAGGTCGCGTCGATCTTCGACACGTCCCGGAGCACGCGCGGGCGAAAGGCGATCGAGTCGAGCGCCTGGCGATTGCGCCGGAGCGTGGTCTCGGTCTCGGCGCCGCCGATGAGGTAGTCCCAGGGGCCGGGCGCCAGGTTGTTGCGCGCCGCACGGACGATCTCGTGGAGGGTTTGGAACTGGTGCGCAGGGGTCGTGGCCATAGCGGGCCGAAGGTACATTCGTGGTACCTTCGGCGTCAACTCAAACCGGGAGGCTCGTCCCATGCCGGGCGATATCGAGCGGCGCGTCGTCGAGGTCCTCGGCCGCCTCGGCGTGCCCTGGGAGTGGATCGAGATCGACCCGGCGTTCGCCGACACGGCGGCGTTCTGCGCGAAGTACGGCTCGCCGCTGGAGCGCGCCGGCAACACGATCGTCGTCGCGTCGAAGAAGGAGCCCCGGCAGTACGCCGCGTGCGTGGTGCTGGCGACGACCCGGCTCGACGTGAACCACGCCGTCCGCACCCTGATGGGTGTCTCCAGGGTCTCGTTCGCCTCCGCGGACGAGACGATGGCGCTCACCGGCATGCTGCTCGGCGGCGTGACGGTCTTCGCGCTGCCCGAGGACTTGCCGATCTACGTGGACGACACGCTCATGGCCCTCGACTGGATCATCCTCGGCAGCGGCAGCCGCTCGTCCAAGATCAAGACGTCGCCCGAGGTGTTCCGCCGCCTCCCGAACGCGCGCATCGTCGCCGGGCTCAGCGCCGGCGCCTGAGGAGACGCCCATGGAACGCAAGCAGAGCGTGGTGACGCCCGAACGGTTCGCCAAGGGGATGACGTTCGAGCAATACGTCGCGTACGTCGGCACGGCCGAGAACCTCAAGCGCGAGGCCTCGCAGGGCGGCGCGCGGCGCGACTGGAGCGGCTACCTGCGCCAGGCGTACGACGGGGCGCGGCTCTCGGAGGCGCAGACGGCGGCGGTGAAGTGGCTCGCGGCGCAGCCGAACGGACCGGCGAAGATCCTCGTCATCGCCGAGGAGTGGTCGTCCGACTGCCGGCGGGACCTGCCGATGCTGGCGCGCCTGGCGGAGGCCGGCGGCATGGAGCTGAGGATCTTCCGGCGGGACGGCCAGCGCTTCAGCCGGAGCCAGCGCCCGAGCCTCGCCGAAGCGCCTGACGGCAACGCCGATCTGATGGCCGAGTTCCTCAACGAGAAGAACGGCCAGGTGTGGCAGTCCATCCCCGTCGCGGTCTTCTACACGAAGCGCCTCGAGTACCTCTATCACTACATCGAGTACCCGGCCATCTATCACAAGGACCGGGTCGTCGGCCACCTCCGCGCGCCGCGGCCGGGCGAGAGCCCGGAAGAAACGCAGAAGCGCGGCGAGCGCGCGTTCTTCGACATGCTGGACTCGCCCTTCTTCCGCGTCTGGAGATGCGCCGCCGTAGACGAGATGCTCAGCGCGCTCCACGAGCGGCTGGTCGTCGGCTCGCTCGCAGGCTGCTGAAAAAGGCCCATCTGCTGCGTTGGCGCCCTCGGCCGCACGCTCAACGTACAGGGAGTACGCCTCGCGTGCGGCCAGCGGGCGCCGCCTGCGCCGTGAGCGCGGTCAGGAGGAGGCCGGCGGCGACGAGGTAGATCGCCAGGTACGAGCCCGTCCGGTCGTAGAGGGCGCCCGAGAGCAGGGGGCCGACCGCGGCGCCCAGGTTGTTGCCGATGGAGAGATAGCCGAAGATCAGGCCGTACTGCGCGCGGGGCGCGATGCGACCCACGAGGACGGAGACGATGGTCGCGCGCGAGCCGAGCGGCAGGAAGACGAAGAAGACGTAGGCGTAAGCGAGGAGTGGGACCGGCCACGCCTCCATCCCGAGCAGGCACAGCACGCCCACGAGCGACAGGCTGTAGGAGACGAAGCCCGCGATCGGGCCGCCCCAGCGATCGGCGACGAGCCCCGCGAGCGCCCGGCCGCCCGCCGAGAGCACGCCGCCGGCCGCGAGGAGGAGCGAGGCCTCCGCGGCGGTGAAGCCGCGCGCCGTGAGGTAGAGCGAGTGCTGGATCGTCGCGAGATAGCCGATCAAGGGCGGGAGCGTGAAGACGATCGCCAACGCCCAGAAGGCGGTCGAGCGAACGATCTCGCCCGCCGTCCGGTGGTCGGGGGCCGAGCCCGTCGATGGAGCGCGAGCTGCCGACTGGAGCCGTGCGGGATAGACGCGCAGGGCGCACGGCACGAGCGCGGCGACGCCCACGACGTAGCAGGCCAGCGCGCCCCGCCAGCCGAGGTGGGTGATCGCCCACTGGGCGGGCCACGCGAGCGCGTAGCCGGCCATCGAGCCGGAGAAGGCGATGCCCGTCGCGAAGCCTCGGCGCTCGACGAACTGGTCGGCGATCAGCGCGGCTTGCGTCACCATGCCGGTGAGCCCGATGCCGATGCCGCCCCCGATGCCCACCGCCAGGATGAAGACGGCGAGCGAGGGGGCGAGCGTGCCGAGGCCGAGCCCGACCGCGACGGCGGCGAGCCCGAGCACCACGGTGAGGCGCGGGTTCCAGCGCGTCACGAGAACCGGCGAGGGGGCCGAGGACGGCGCCGCCGACCCAGAGCAGCGTCACGGTGGACGCGGTCGCCGCGCGCGAGCCGCCGAACTCCTCGAGGAGGGGTGGGAAGAACACCGGGAACGTGTTCGCGATCCCCGAGACGAGCAGCATCGTGACGAAGGCGAGCCAGAGGCGGGGGCTCGCCAGGGACTCGGTCATGGGGCATTATTGTAGCCTCATGGAGAGGAGGGGTCCGATGAGGTTCTCGATCCAGCAGCTCTTGACGTTCCGCGACTGGCAGACGGAGGCCGAGGTGTACGCCCACGCGCTGGAGGAGGCGCGCCTTGCCGAGGCGCTCGGCTTCGACGCCGTCTGGATCGCCGAGCACCACTTCTCCGTCTACGGCCTCTGCCCCTCGCTCGCCGTGCTGGCCCGCCGTCTGGATCGCCGAGCACCACTTCTCCGTCTACGGCCTCTGCCCCTCGCTCGCCGTGCTGGCCGCCGCGATCGCCCGCGAGACGCAGCGCGTGAGGATCGGCACCGCCGTCGTCGTCGCGCCCTTCGCCCATCCGGTGCGGATCGCCGAGGAGTTTGCGATGGTGGACATCCTCTCCGGCGGCCGCCTGGACTTCGGCATCGGCCGCGGCTACCAGCCGAAGGAGTTCCGCGGCCTCGGCATCTCCATGGAGAAGACCCGCGAGCGCTTCGACGAGGCGGTGGAGGTCGTCCGGCGGGCGTGGACGGAGGAGCGCGTCACCTTCGAGGGCGAGTTCTACCAGGTGCGCGACCTCCGCATCCTGCCGCGGCCGATCCAGAAGCCGCACCCGCCCTTCTGGACCGCGGCGGTCTCGCCCGACACGTACACGCTCGCCGCGCGCCGGGGCTTCAAGATCCTCACCGCGCCCTCCTTCACGCCGTGGGACCTCCTCCGGAAGAACTTCGACGCCTACCGCACGGCGTGGCGGGAGACGCATGGGACGGACGCGGGCGCGGAGATCTGCATGAACAAGATCATCCACGTCGCCGACTCCTCGAAACAGGCGCGCGAGGACCTGCGCGAGCCAACCCGCTGGTTCTTCCAGACGCAAGCGGGGCTGATCGCCGACGCGGAGGGCGTGCCGCCCGCGCAGTACAAGTTCTACCGCCGCGTGCGCGAGAACCTCCTGGCGCTCTCGGACGAGAAGGCGCTGGAGGAGGCCACGATCAGCGGCGACCCCGAGGAGGTCGCCGACAAGATCCGCCAGCACCACGAGGCGCTGGGGATCACCTACTTCATGGCATCGTTCAATCGCGGCGGCATCCCGCACGACCGCATCGTCCGCTCCATGCGCCTCTTCGGCGAGAAAGTGATGCCGCGGTTCGCATGACCACGCTCACGCTCGGCGAGGTGACCGTCTCCCGCGTGATCGAGCTCGACCGCTCCTCGTTCCCGACGACCCAGATGCTGCCCGACTCGACGGCGGAGGCCATCGCCCGCCACCGGGAGTGGCTCACACCCTTCTGGGACGATCGGGTAGGCGATCTCGGCTCGCGGATCGGGACCTACATCGTCCGCACGCCGCAGAGCACGGTCCTGATCGACACCGGCGTCGGCAACGACAAGCGCCGCGACGGCCGGCCGGCGTGGCACCTGCGCCGCGGCGCGTTCCTCGACGACCTCGCCGCCGCGGGCGTCACGCCCGCCGAGGTGGACGCGGTGCTCTGCACGCACCTGCACGTGGACCACGTCGGTTGGAACACGCGGCTCGTCGACGGCCGCTGGGTGCCGACCTTCCCGCGGGCGAAGTACGTCTTCGCCGGTGAGGAGTGGGAGTTCTGGCGCCACGAGAAGGACGACTGCATCGCCGACAGCGTGGTGCCGGTGGTCGAGGCGGGCCGGGCCGTGCTCGTGAACCACGACTACGCCGTGGACCCGTGGCTCACCTTCGAACCTTCGCCCGGCCACACGCCCGGCCACGTCTGCGTGCGCCTCCGGACGGGCGCGGGCGAGGCCGTCTTCGCCGGCGATCTCATGCACCGCACGGTGCAGGTCGCCGAGCCGCAGTGGTCGAGCCAGTTCTGCTACGATCCCACGAAGGCCCGTGAGACGCGCCGCGCGTTCGTCGAGCGCCACGCCGACTCCGGCGTCCTGATCCTGCCCGCCCACTTCCCCCGGCCCGGCTACATCGTGCGCCACGGGAGCGGCCACCGCTTCACACCGGCGTCCTAGCGACGTCATCGCCCGGGGGGAGGGCGTCCCGACCCTGGCCGTCCTACAGTGTGCTGAGCCACGCCGATATGCGGGCGATCGTCGCGTTCCTGAGGAGCGTGGCGCCGATCCCCTTCCAAGTGCCGGCGCGAGTCGGCCCCGGGGGAAAAGCCGAGCGCGCCACACCTCACCGTCGTCAGCCCACAGTAGGCTTCCGCCCGGAACCAAGATCCGCCGGATCTTCCTAGGCGGCTGACCACGTCTTACCCGCTGCCTGCGCGCTGACTGTATCTCATTCCATGCAGTCATCCCACGCTGACAACGGACTCGTGGATTTGCCTTGCCCGCTCCGACCCGTTCGGCTATGTTCGAGTCCCACGAACAAAAGGGCCTTTGGCGCATGGACATGATCGTCCTTCGGTCGAGCGGCCCGATCACGTATCCCCCATTACCGAGGGGCGCCCTCGCTGCGAGGCTCGCGGTTCGTGAAGCCGGCCCGGCGGGCGTGCCGAAGCCGCTTCGCGCGGCCATCCGCGCCAGACACTACAGCCGCCGCACGGAGAAGACCTACGTCGCGTGGATCCGCCGGTACATCTTCTTTCACGGCAAGCGTCATCCCGCCGAGATGGGCGCGGCCGAGGTCAGCCGGTTTCTGACCTCGCTGGCCGTGGGGGGCGAGAAAGAACAGGCTCCCTGTTTCAGCGGGCGGCTCTTGGGAGAGAGAGCCTACCGTGCGACGGTGATCACGATGCACCGATCCGCGCGATCACAATACCGATCTCGGTGATCATGATCGGCCGATCCTGGTGATCGTGTCAGGCCCGGTCGCGTCGCCTACGACAACAATATTGAGCAGAACGCTGCCAAAGACCGTGAGTCCGAACAACCGGGACATCAGCACAACCCAGATCTACACGCATGTCCTCAACCGTGGACCCGGCGGCGTGCGGAGCCCCGCCGACCGGCTGCTCGACCTGTGAACGTAATGGCACGGACGGCTGACGAGACGGACGCGACGGGTATCCCCGGTCAGGATAACGCGGCAGAGCACGAGGCGACATGAGCGGCAAGCGGTCCACGTATAAGGCGATCTCTCAGACGCGCGGTCGCTGGGCACACGTTTCGCCAGCCCCCGCCCGCAGCGTCCTCCCTGTTCGCGAGTTCCGTAGACATTGAGTTATGCCGACACAGGTTGACAGAGGGAGGTGGCGGTGTTCGAACGCATCCTCGAGCGGATGCGAAAGCTGCTGCGCGGAAGCCAATACGTCTTGACCGTGCACGGCTTGGAGGCGATGGAGGATGACGAGCTCACGATACTCGATGTCGAGAGGTGCTTGTTGACCGGTCGTATCGTGGAGCGACAGCGAGACCGTCAGCGCCGTGAATGGAAATACCTGGTGCAAGGACTGGCCGTTGACGGTACACCTATGGTAGTCGTTGCCAAGATCGGCCGGGCTCGCCGGCTCGTGATCCTGACGGTATATCTGGTTGAGGGTGAGGCCCAATGACGATCGTGTGCGACGTATGCGGCAAGAAGGGAGCGCGGATCCGGCGAGTGACTCGCAGTTTTGGCAAGGGCAAGGCCGCCTTCCTGATCGAAGCGGTGCCAGTGGTCAGTTGCCCGAACTGCGGTGAGAGCTATCTCACGGCGACGACTCTTCGCGAAATCGAGCGTATTCGGCAGCACCGGCGCCAACTCGCCAAGCACCGCGTAGTCCCGGTAGCCAAGTTTGGCGGGGCGGCATAACAGCAGGCTTGAGCGGTCCGGCTCGACGCCGGCCGCTCAGCCTGATCGTTAGACCTACGGGCGATCATGGATCCGCTCGACACGATGAACCAGCATCTGGACAGGACGGACGACCCCACTCTCCTGATCCTGCGGGCTCACCTTTTGGTTGAGGAACGTCTTCGCGATGTCCTGGCTAGAATCTGTCGGTCACCTGAGGAGCTACCTGCAGCTCGTCTGTCGTTCTACCAAGTGCTCTGCTTGTGTCGGGCCGTCGTAGGGCGGCAGGAAGACCCTGCCTGGGGCTTCGTCGCGCGCCTCAACGAAGTGAGAAATAGAATGGCCCATCGCCTTGATCCCGGCGACTTGGACGAGCTCCTCGGGTCAGTCGTCGAAAAGCTCGGTCCCGGCTACGCCGACCGGTTCAAAACGCCGGTCGATAGGTTTCGTGCGGCGGCCTTCTACGCCTGTGGCTACTTCGACGCGATCAGAGGCAGCATCCGGCTAAGGGAAGCGTATGCTCCCGAGAATGAACGGTCGGGGAGATAGGTGACACTTTAGTCCAGGGACATGGGTGACACTTTCTTCCGGACCCATCTTCCCTTCTGATCCTCGATGCGAAGGCGGAGCGCGGAGGAGCGGCCACCGCTTCACGCCCGCATCCTGATCGGCGGTCTACGGGCGCTTCGTTCCTCTGGCGTAGACCCGCTGGCTCGGGTACTCGAACTCGTACGGCTCGCGCGTCACGATCTCTTCGACCTCGAACCCGGCTTGCTCCATGTAGGCGGCCATTTCCCCCGGCTGGAACAGCGTCGCGTCGATCGAGACGCCGCAGCCGAACCAGTCCTCCGCGTGGACCTCGCCCTCGCCGCCGTGGAACGCGAGGAGGAGCGCGCCGCCGGGGATCAGGACACGCGCCATCTCCGCGAGCGCCCGAGTGACGGCCGCGCGCTCAAGGTGGATGAGCGAGTAGAAGGCGACGATCCCGCCGAGCGCGCCGTCGGGGAAGTCGAGGGCGAGCATGTCGCCCTGCCCGAAGCGCATCGCGGGATTGAGGTCGCGGGCGAGGGCGACCATCCCTAGCGAAAGGTCAAGCCCGAAGACGTCTACGCCGCGCTCGGCGAGATAGCGTCCCACGTGGCCCGGCCCGCAGCCGACGTCGCACACGCGCCCGCGGCCCTTGAGGATCGCCGCGAAGCGGTCCAGGAGCTCGCGGTCGAACGGCTTGCGATCGAGCTCGGTGAAGAACTGGTCAGCGTACGCCCGCGCGACCCGGTCGTACGTCGCGGCGAGGTCGGGGTTCCAGCGCCGCCCCTCCACGGCTCAGGAGGCGAGCTTCGGCTTCCGCCCGAACCACGGGCGCGCGGCCTCGAGCTGGGCCGCGAGGCGGAAGAGCGTAGCCTCGTCGCCGAAGCGCGCCACCAGCTGGACCGCGACCGGCAGCCCTTCCGGGCTCTGGCCGAGCGGAAGCGTCAGCGCCGGCTGCCCGGTGATATTGAACCAGACCGTGAACGGTGAAAACGTAAATACGCGCCGCCAATACTCGTCCACGTCGCCCATCATCATGTCGATCCAGCCGAGCTTCGGGGGCAGGGTGGCGAGCCCCGGCGTGAGCAGGACGTCGTAGTCGGCATGGAACGCCGCCATCTGGCGGCCGAGCCGATGCGCCGCCTGGGTGGCCCTGACGTAGTCGGCCGCGGTGACCTTGTCGCCCATCTTCGCCGTGAGCCACGTGATCCGCTCGACCTCGCCCTCGCGCGGGGGCCGTCCGGCGGTAGGGTGGCTCGCGAGGTTCACGACCGTGTTGGCCGAGGCCAGCGTGAGGAAAGTCGGAACGACGGCGGCTCGGTCGATCTCCGGTTCGCGCTCCTCGACGCGGTGGCCGAGGTCGGCGCAGAGCTTCACCGTCTCAGCGAGCACGCGTCGCGGCTCGGCCTCGACCTTGGCGCCGTTCGGCGCCGCGGCGGTCCACGCGATGCGGAGCCGACCGGGGTCGGCGCCGGCATCCTCCCGGTAGGGTCGCGCGGGGAGAGGGGCGGCGTAGGGATCGCCGGGGCCCGGGCCGCAGGTCGCATCGAGCAGTGCCGCCGAGTCGCGCACGGTGAGCGTCATCGCGTGCTCGGTCGAGAGGCCGCCGAGCCCCTCGCCCAGGAAGGGCGCAAAGGTATTGCGCGCGCGCGTGGGCTTGAGCCCGACCAGGCCGCAGCACGCCGCGGGGGCGCGGATCGAGCCGAAGCCGTCCGAACCGTGGGCCATCGGCAGCATGCGCGCCCCGACGGCCGCCGCGGCGCCGCCGCTCGAGCCCGCCGAGATGCGCGTCGGGTCCCACGGGTTCTTCGTCGGGCCGTAGAGCCGGGGTTCGCAGGTGAGGGAGAGGCCAAGCTCGCAGGTGTTGGTCCGGCCGAAGATGACGAGCCCCGCGCGCTTGAGGCGCTTGACGTGCTCGCTGTCGGCGGCGGCCGGGGGCGTGTCGGCGAAGAACGTCGAGCCGCGCGTCATCGGCACACCGGCGATCGAGGCCGTCAGATCCTTCATGAGATAGGGCACGCCGCGGAACGGCCCGTCAGGCAGGCCGTCGGCGATCGCCGTCCGGCCGTAGTCGTAGAGCTTCATGATGACGGCGTTCACCGTGGGGTTGCGCGCCTCGACACGCTCGATCGCGGCCTCGAGGAGCTCCACCGGCGTCACCTTGCCCCACTGCACGAGCTCGGCGAGCCCCAGCCCATCGTACTGTTCGAAGTCGGCGAATCCCTTCATCGTGCGTCCTCCTGTCCACGCCCCCCTCGCGGCCCCCGCTCCGATATGAAAAGTGCGCAGGCTCGACGGAGCCACGCCGCACCTGTCTCAGGCCACCCTCGAACACCCGCGGCCTCGCGGCCCCCGCTACAATAGCGCCACCGGCGCCGCCCCGCGCGCCGTATCGAATTCTGAGCGTTGACGCGGGCGCCAGCCCCGGCGTAGAGAACACCATGGCGATCGAACGGTGGCCGGAGGCCGAGCGCCCGCGCGAGCGCCTGTACTGGAACGGTCCCGAGGCGCTCGCCGACGCCGAGCTCCTGGCGCTCCAGTTGGGCTCGGGCATGCGCGGCCGGAGCGCGCTCGACGTCGCGCGCGAGGTGCTCGCGGCCTACGGGTCGCTCGCCGAGGTCGCCGGGCGCGAAGTCGCCGAGCTCGCCCAGCTCGCGGGCGTGGGGCCGGCGAAGGCCGCGCGGCTCGTCGCCGCGTTCGAGATGACCCGCCGGCTCCGGGCGCGCACCCCGGGCACGCGCGTGATCCTGTCGGGGCCCGCCGAGGTCTACGCCGCGTTCGGGCCCCTCATGGAAGACCTCAAGCGCGAGGTCTTCCGCGTGGCGCTGCTGGATGCCCAGAACGGGCTCCTGCGCGACCGGGTGATCTCCGAGGGGACGCTCTCGGCGAGCCTCGTGCACCCGCGGGAGGTCTTCAAGCCGGCGATCCTCGAGTCGGCGTCCTCGGTGATCCTGTTGCACAACCACCCGAGCGGCGATCCCTCGCCGAGCCGGGAGGACATCCGCCTCACGCGCCAGCTCGTCGAGTGCGCGCGGCTCCTCGAGCTCCGGATCCACGACCACGTGGTGATCGGGCGGGGGCGGTTCGTCAGCCTGGCCGAACGGGGTATCATCTAGGCGCGATGGGCATCAGTGTCAGGGGCGTCGGCCACGTGGTCCTCAAGGTGCGCGATCTCGATCGCTCGGCGCAGTTCTACCGCGAGGTGATCGGGCTCAAGGAGGTGGCGCGCTTCCCGGGCCGGATGGTCTTCTTCTCGGCGACCGGGCAGAACCACCACGACCTCGCCCTGCTGGCCGTCGGCGCCGGCGCGCCGGGGCCGCAGCAGGAGGCAGTCGGGCTCTATCACGTCGCGCTCAAGATCGGCGACCGGCTGGAGGACCTGCGCGCGGCGAAGGCCCACCTGGCCGCCCACGGAATCACGAAGATCCGGGTCACGGACCACCGCGTGAGCCAGTCCATCTACCTGAACGACCCCGACGGGAACGGGCTCGAGCTCTTCGTGGACGCCGATCCGGCGATCTGGCGCGAGAATCCCGCGGCCGTCGCGACGATCGAGCCCCTCGAGCTCTAGCCCGCTCAGCCCTTCGCGAGCCTCTCGATCTCCTTCTTCGGCAACGTCTGCAGGCGGGAGAGAAGCGACTTCACCTTCCGCTCGCTCGCGTGGTCGGCGAGGATCAGCTTCTTCGAGCGCGTGCCGTTTGCGATGTAGGCCACCCAGTCGTCGAGGTTCGGGGTGCCGCGCCAGGCGACGGTCATGCCACTGAAGCGCATGCGGCGGCGGCCTTCGACTTTCGCGAGCGGTTTCCGGCTGCCTTCCATTGTGCTCTGCCCCTTACGCTGCGCCGGTCGGGAGAGACTGAAGGACGGTTCTGAGAGAATCGAAGAACATTGCTCGCCCAACTTACGAGCGAGGCGATTTCAGTGTCAAGGCCTCGTTTGTCCGCGAAAAATGGGCGCCTGCGGCGATGCGTGCGCGGCGAGCCGCGCAGAATCAGCGAATCTTCGAGGGGCTGCCCTCCGTGGACGAACGGATCGTCATATTTCGCGGGTGCCCTCGCGAGACCGCGCCAGACCGTACGATTTTGTCGTCTGTGGATAGCTGTGCATATGTGGATAAGGTGTGAGCATTTTTGAGGGCGTTTCGGTCCGCTCAGCGGGCGGCGAGGAGCCGCTCGAGGATCCGCCGGGCCAGAATCGGGCCTCGCGTGATGAATCCGGTGAAGTAACCGACCGCGGTCGCGCCTTCCTGGAGGAGTTGCGCGGCCTTTTCCGGCGAATCCACGCCTCCCGTGGCGATGATTTCGATCTCGGAGCCGAACCGCGCGCGCGTACGGCGCAGATTCTCGAGGGTCGCGGGAAAGATCTCGGGTCCCGAGAGCCCGCCCGCGCGCTGGGAGAGGCGCGGCTCGTCCACGCGGCGCGTGTTGCCGTAGTTAACGATGCCGACGCCGGCCTCCAGCGCGGCCGGGATGATCTGCCGCTCGTTCGCCTCGGTGAAATCGGGCGAGAGCTTCACGATGAGGGGCTTCGGCGTCGCCGCGCGCACGGCCCGGAGCAGCACGACGAGGTCGCGCGGCTTCGTGCTCCACTCATAGACGAGCCTGGTGTTGGGCGACGAGATGTTGAACTCCACGAGATCACCCAGCGGGCCGAGCTCTCTGACCAGCGTGACGTAGTCCTCGACCGATTCCCCGGCGACGCTGACGATGAGCGGCACACGGTGGTGCAGCGTCTTGAGTAAGGCGCGGAACCCGTCGAGCCCCGGGTTCTGGAAGCCGTTGCAGTTGACGAGGCCCGGACCGGCGGCCGTCCGGACGCGCACGAGGTTCGGTCTCGGGTGGCCGGGGCGGGGCCCGAGCGTGATGGACTTCGTGGTGACGGCGCCGAAGCCGAGGCCCATCGCGCGTGAGAGGATGCGGGTGTCGTAGTACATCGCCGCCAGGATCAATGGATTCGGCAGCCGCACGCCGCCGAGCGTCGTTTCGAAACGCGGATCCGGGAGGCGGAATACCGGGAACCGGTCGAAGGGGATCAGCTTCAGCGCCGTCTGGCCGAGCGCCATGGCGGCGGGCTCCGGGAGACGGCAGAGGAGGCCATCATAGAGCGCGCGATACAGGGTGGCGATCACGCGGGTCATGAGGGAACCGGCCGAGGATAGCACACGGTTCTTGACGGCGGAGGACCGTGCCGTTTAGGGTAAAGTATTGATTAGCATTGTGACCTTACGTGTTGTCCTGGCCTTGGGTGCTGCACTTCTGCTCTCCGCGTGCGCCACCGGGCCGCTCATGGCGCCCGGCTTCGACGGCTCGGCCGGCGAGGGCGCCCGGACGCCAGACTTCGCCTTTGCCACCGACACCTTCGCGTTCGCAAACCTGATCCGGGCGCGCCATCCGGGCGTGGAGGACCTCTACGCGAACTACTGCTTCGTGCTGGCGCGCGGTCTCCGGCAGTTCAGCCAGTTCGCGCGGTTCGATGCCGAGCTGCCGAAGCTCGATCGCGCGGGCTACCGGGAGCTCGTCGGGCGTGTCGCGGCCCGCGCCGTCTGGCAGCCGGCGCTCCCGCCCGGTGAGCGCGTCGTGATCCCCGGCTACGCGAACCTCCGCGAGCTCTCGCAGGCGGAAGAGGCCGCGGTGAAGGAGGGCCTCGGCTCGCGCTTCTGGACCCTCTGGCACTGGACCAACTGGCGCGCGGCGTTCCTCGTGACGGGCGCCCACCAGGAGAACGTCGCGCGCGAGATCGTCGCGGAGCTACGCGCCGGACGCCTCGTCCAGCTCCTCGTCACGAACCTGCCGAAGATCGAGCTGAACCACACGGTCGTGGCGTTCGAGGCACGCGACGCCGAGCGGGGGATCGAGTTCAGCGTGTGGGACCCGAACGATCCGAGCGCGGCGGGCGTGATCCTCTTCGACCGCGTCGAGCGCCGCTTCTGGGCGACCC
>JACPCG010000003.1 GCA_016179925.1 Candidatus Rokuibacteriota bacterium
CGGACGTGGCAAATACTCGAGGCCAGGGGCGACGAACAGGAGCTGGCCACCCGAGTCCCGCACGCTGCGGCCGGCCTGCTCCGCGCGGCTCGTCGAGACCCCGTTCAGCTCCAGGACGACAAACAGGTTGCGCTGAGGCAGAAGCACGTAGTCCGCGCTCAGGTCGTAGAACACTGTGTTGCCGGCCCTGAAGTCCTGGGCGCCCTCGCTGTTGAGCTTCCCTTGCACGTCGGCGTAGAAGCTGAGCCGGTCCATGTTGTGAAACCCGGCGAGCCCGACCATCCCGTCGACCGACCCCGAGCCGAGCTGAAGGCTTGGCGGCAGCCGGGTCCCCGGTTTGCCGGTGAGTCGCGGCAGGTTCGAGTCCTCGACGTCCGTCGCCCCGGACGGGAGCTTGAGGCCGCCGAGGAACGAAAACTGCGTGGTGCCGCGCTCCACGTCGCGTCGGTAGAACCGATACACGCCGACCAGCGAGAGATCCCCCGGGCCGTCGGCGGTAATCGTCCGCCGCTCGCCGGCCAAGTCGTCGAAGCGGAAGCGCCGCTCGAGGAACGGCTGGGTCACGCCGAGGGTGAGGTCGCGTGTCGCGCCGTACACAACGGTGATGTCCTCTTCGAACGTTGTCACGTTCTGATCCTGGGGATCGCCCACGCTGGTGGTGCCCTCTTTCAGCGTCCCGGCTTCGGTGACGCGAAGGCGCGTTGAGCCCAAGGTGAATCCACCGAACAGCGTGCGCGCGTTCGGCGCGTTGATCGGGAACGCCCGCGCAGCGTCTGGCAAGAGCAGCGTCGTCGCAACGAGCGCGCCAACGAGCCACCGCACCCGGCGCCTGCCACACAGTCTCGCCGGATAGCGATCGGTGAAGCCCATCGCTGTCTCCCTTCCCGGTTCGCGTACCCTATCCACCACGAGCAGCTTTGCTCGTCCGTTATCGATCGGCTCTAGGGCACGTAATAGACGTGGCCTCCGGCGTTGAGAAGCACGCTCGGATCGGAGGCGATCCCTGAGTCCGACAGCCTCCGAACTTCCGGGACCGCGGCCACCGTTGACCCCACTGACGTGCTGACCGCCGCGAGCGCAGCGACGGCAAGGAAGAGGAGCAACCCCCAACCCAGGATCCAGCGCAGGATGAGAAGGCCAGTCGGGTTCTTCGCCTCGCTCCACGCGCCGACCCCACGCGGGGGAGCGTGGAGAGTCGAGCTTGCGACGTGGGGAGCGCGGATCGTCGCCGTGTTGGCTTTCATGCGGTGCGCTCATCGTCAGCCGCTCGCCGAGCCGGCATACTCGCGCGCGAGACTCAGGACACCCTCGACCTCGCCCTCGCCGACGAGGCAGTAGACGAGATCCCCCTGTCGCCAGAAGACGACCGTATAGCCTTCGACCTGGCTCACGAAGAACTCTCGCCCCCCATGCGCAACCGGCCGGCCTGGGACCGAGGGAACCTCGGCCGCCGGCATGATGAAGAGCGACAGCATGCGCCCGCGCCGGTCGAAGAGGATCTGAGAGCCGTCGACGTTCGCCAGGCGGGCCACCCGTGCGGACATCTTGCTGGTGCCCTCGGGGGCGAGGGTCGGCAGCGCTACGGGCCGTGCCAGTCGTCGCTGGAGCCATCGGTCGATCTCCTGCTGGTCGGACGTCGTCACCTCGAGCGGGAGACGGCCCAGCATGCACTCGACGTGGTCCGTGACCGCGGCCCGCACGAGCGCCGAAGCCTCGACCGCCGTCCAGGGCCGGAGCGTGAGGTAGCCCACGGCGAGCGAGGCGATCAGGACCGCCGCGAGCGCTCCCCAGGCGAGCCGCGGCACCCGAACCACCGTCCAGCGCCGTCTGGGAGCTGAGCCAGTTTGGAGCCGCTCCCGGATTCGCGCTCGGAGCCCTGCGACGTCAACGGGCACGGCGTACGTGGCGGCGACGAGGGTCTTAGACGCCCGCTCGGCCCCGGCGTAGGCACCGCAGGCCTCGCACTGGCGGAGATGCGTCTCCAATGCGGACGCCGCCGCCTCCTCGAGCTCACCGTCCACCCAGCTCGAAATCCACTCGCGATAGCGTGAGCACGCAGACCCGCTCGGCGTTTCCATTGGCTTCTACTGTTAATATCGCTTGGCGACGGCGAAAAGTTCGCGGGTAACAAAAAAACCCGCGGTGGTGGATCAAGCGGCGTTACCATCACGCCCGGCGCCTTGCCAAGCGTGCTGGGTGAGCGGAGCGAGATGATGCAGATCCTCGTGAACCTCGCCACGTTCATCAGTTGGGCCGCCGTGACCCCTCTGGGCACCGGAGAGCGATAGCACCGGAGAGCGATAGTTGCGTCGGCGCCATGAGTTCTGCTAGCGTGCTTTCGCGCAGCGCCCGGGTGCTCATGAGGGCCCAGGGAAGGCGGTGCAAATCCGCCGCGACCCCGTCACTGTGATCGGGGACGAAACCCGCAAGATGTCACTGGCCCGTACGGCTGGGAAGGCGCGGGGAGTAGGACGATCCGACAAGCCAGGAGACCTGCCCGCGCGCGCATCCACAAACCGTGGTCTTCGCGGGAGGACTCGGGATGTCCGCCATTCGGCATGGGTCCGTCATACCCCTCGCCGGAGCCTCGCCAGACCACGGCTGGCCGTCTGACGAAACCCGCAGCACTCACAGCCTGGAGGGAGGCGACCGACGATGACTCCGAAGACCGAACTGCCCGAAGAGATCGAGCTGTGCCGGACGTGCAAGGCCGGCCTCGTCTTTCACCTGCCCGGGGACGGCGGCGTGAAGAAGAAGCAGGCGTACTGCCCGAAGTGTGGCGCGAAGGAGCCGGGAGTGCTCTACGTGAGGAAGGACGGGACGGGAGGTGGGGTTGTCGCGTGACGGATCAACTGTGAGGCTGTGGCATTCGGTCGATGAACGCTCGGGCGACGAGCTGGCAGCCCTGCCAGTCACAGCATCTCGCGCGAGCCTGGGTGATTCCTGAAGCTCGTCCTCCCAGCTTTTCCTCGCGGGGAGGCGACGGAAAGTTCGCGGCCGTGACGTTTCTCCTCGCGGGCCATGCCCCCACCGCGCGACCAACTTCTGATCGCCCCTGGTCAGGATCGCTCCAGGCGACGGGCGAGCCGGAAGACCTTATCCGGAAAAGACTTTCCCGTTGTCTCCCCGTCCGGCACGCCAGTTCATGATCGCGATGTGCCCTGACCGTGATAGCGGCCGGCCGGACTGAATCTCTTTCCTCTCAATGCCTTCCACGACGGTCGAGAGCGTGGTACGGGAGTTGCTGCGAGGTTCCGCTGAGCGCGTCGCTCGATCAGGTTCGACGCCTCTTACCGATACGGGCAAACCGGCCGCGAGGCCGGGACGCAAAGCCATGGGTCCGGCGGGTCCCGCCGGATCGCCAGGCTGCCGAAGTGGGGGTGGTTCAGAGAGGAGCGGGGTCTTGATGCTGTTGGCCCAACTACCTCCTTCCGGTCCCAGGTCCTCCGGGCCTCCCGGCAGACCCCAGTCGTCTCCAGCGTGTCGCACGGACCGCAGCGGCCCCTTGAAGTACCGTCCGAGGATGCTCGCCGTGCGTCAAGACGTCGCGCCTGCCATGCGCGTGCTCATCGTGGAGGACGACCACGGCCTGTGCGACGTCCTCCAGGAGTTTCTCCTCGACCTCGGCCATGAGCCGGTCATCGCGCACGATGCCGAGTCCGCGCTCGATCTGCTTCGGTCCCAGCGTCCCGATGTCGTCCTGCTCGACATCCGCCTCCCGGGCATGAGCGGGCTCGATTTCCTTCGGCTGCAAGCCGTTCGTGAACTGCGCGTCCCGATCCTGGTGGTCTCCGGGAAGGTGACGGAAACCGAGGCGCAGGAATGCCTGCGGCTCGGGGCATTCGACTTCATCGGGAAGCCCCTCGCATTCCAGCGCCTGGAGGAGATCCTCGCGTGTTTTCGGCCCCCGAGGGTGACGAGCGACGCCGACGCGCCACCGCCCGCGCAGCGCCGGCGGGCCCCGCGGGCACCCGTGGCGCTTCCCGTCACGGTGCGCGAGTCCAACGGCGTGGAATGGGAGGCGACCTCGGTCAACCTCAGCGCGTCCGGCATCAAGATCCGCTCGACCGCCGCCGTCCACCCCGGGCCGGCAGCCCGGCTTGCTCTGACTCTTCCTGATGGCACCACGCGTCTCGAAGTGGCCTCGGTCCTCGTCCGCGCCGACCTCGACGGCTACGCGTTCTACTTCCTGAATCTCACGGACGGGCAACTGCAACGCCTCAGTGATCTCGTCCAGCGCCTCGCCGCCGGCCAGCCGGCACACCTGGAGCCGCACCTCGGTATCCTGCACACCATCGGCCAGGCGGTCAGCACGAGCCTGGATGTCGACGAGGTGCTCCGGATCGCGCTCGACGCCCTCACCCAGGTGACCGGGCACGAGATCTCGAGCTTGCATCTTCTGTCCCCTGACGGGACGACGTTGCACCTGCGCGGTGACCGTGGGCTCCGGCCCCCCCTGCGCGCCCTCAACCAGGTGCTCTCGGTCGACGAAGGGGTGATCGGCCGGGTCGCGAAGAGCGGCCAGACGACTCACCTGGCAGAGGTGAGCGAGTCCCCCGATCTCCTGCCGGCCGCGCGAGCCGTGGTGAAGCAGGAGGGGATCCACGCGCTCGTGTGCGTGCCGATTCGGTGCCGGGGGCGGGTCCTCGGGGCCCTGTCCCTGGGCCGCCGGACGCCCGAGCCCTTCACGGAGGCCGAGATCGCGCTCGTCGAGGCGAGCGCCAACCAGATCGGCCCCGCGCTCGAGAACGCCCAGCTCGTGTCGGAGACCCGGCGGCGGCTCGAGGACATCGAGTCTGCGGAGTCCCAGCTCATTGAGCGCGAGAAGCTCTCGGCGGTGGGAAGACTGACGGCAGGGCTCGTGCATGAGATCCGAAACCTGCTCACCGCCACCCTTGGCCACGCCCAACTGGCTCTGAGGGCGCCGGACGATCCGGCGAAAACCCGAGAACGGCTCGACGTCGTCGTCGCGCAAACCTCGCGCGCCGCGCGGATGCTCCAGAATTTCTTGCAGTTCTCTCGTCCTCACTCGACGGAACGCCGGCCGTGTCGCCTTGAGGACCCGATCCGCGGGGTGCTGGAGCTGGAAGGCCCTGAGCTCCAGCGCAACGGGGTCCGGGTCGTCGCGGAGCTCGAACCCATCCCGGCCGTCCCGGCGGACGAAGGTCAGATCCAGCAGGTGTTGCTCAACCTGATCCAGAACGCGCAGGAAGCGATGGCCGCCCATGCCGGGGAGCGCGTTCTCACGGTGCGCCTCGTGGGGGTCGAGGGACGGGCACGCATCGAGGTCCTCGACACCGGGCCCGGCATCCCGCCCGATGTCCTCCCGCGCATCTTCAACGCGTTCACGACGACGAAGCCGCCCGGTCAGGGTACGGGGCTCGGCCTCTGGATCTCCCACGCCCTCATCGAGCGGCACGATGGCTCGCTCCGCGCCGAGAATCGCCCCGAAGGGGGTGCGGCGTTCCGCGTGGAGTTACCCTACGCTGCGCGCGTCGAACCTCGTCGGCGTTGAACGTCGCCGGCAGAGGGTCAACCCACGAGTCGCGCATGAGCGTCGCGCAGGCGATGCGCGGGGGCGTCTGGCCCGCGCCGCTTCAATGCAGCGAATGAGGAGGACCGCGGTGGCCGAGACCGTCCTGGTGGTTGACGATGATCAAGAGGTACGAGACCTCATCGCAGACTTCCTCGAAGCGCACAGATACCGCGTGCTCCGGTCGGCGGATGGCCTGGACGCGCTGGTGCAAATCGAGCGGGCGAGGCCCAGTGCCGTCGTGCTCGACCTGAATATGCCGCGCCTGGGCGGGCTTGAGGCGCTCCGCCGAGCCCGTGCCTTCCACCCCTCACTCACCGTGGTGACCGTGACCGGCATGAGCGACCCGCACCTCCAGGAGGAGGCACTGACCCTCGGCGCGTCGGCCTTCCTTACGAAGCCGCTCGACCTCGGAGCCCTCCTGACGGCGCTTCGGGCGCCGAGGGTCTCTCGAAGTTCAGCCGTCGGATGCGGTGAGCCACGGAAGCGAGTCGCCAGGAAGATTCTGATTGTTGACGACGACCCTGAGGTCTGCCGGGTGCTCGAAGAGCTGCTCCAAACGCACGGCTACTCCGCCTGCACGGTTGCGGACGCTGCGGCGGCCTTTTGGGCCCTGATGAAGGCGATGCCTGACGTGGTGCTGCTCGATATCGCCCTGCCGGGGTTGAGCGGCGTCGACCTCATCCCGGCGATCCGATCGGTCAGCCGCACCCTGCCGATCATCATGGTGAGCGGGATCACCGACGCCGAGCTCGCCAAGCGCGCGCTCGCGTACGGTGCGTTCGACTACGTCACGAAGCCTGTCGATGTTCCCTACCTGCTCCAGAGCCTGGAGGCCGCGTTAGCCTCGAAACGGCTCGGGGCCTGAATGCAGGGCGTCATGCCTTGACGTTCTGCTCCAGCCTTCGCGTGAGGCGATCGACTCAAGGATGTTAAGACGTGCGAGCTCCTCGGTCAGGTCGGAGGTCGGAACTGACTTGAGAGGCTACGAACGATCGATATGTCGAGCTTAGAGCTCAAGACCGTCATCGGCAGCCCTTCACCCGACTAGGAACCCCGCGTCCGCGACGGCCGCCCGGATCTCGGCCTCGCCGAGCCAGTCCGGGTTGAAGGTGACGGTGATCTCGTTCCGATCCGGATCGCCCTCGACCATCCGGATACCCGGCCGCTTGGTCAAGGCGCCGCGGATCTTCTCCACGCATCCCTCACACTTGATCGTCGGGACCTTGAGCTGAATCGTTCTCATCTCCGTATCCTCCCCTCCGGAGCCGATTGATGATCGAGCGGAAACCCGCTCACGCTACGCGTGGCCCCGCCAGATCTCCAGGAGTTTCTGACGGAGGAGGCGCCGCCCGCGATGCAGGCGCGAGCGCACGGTTCCGACGGGGCACTCCATGACCTCCGCCACCTCCTCATAGCGCATCCCCTCGCCATCGACGAGAAGCAACACCATGCGGAGCTCGGCGGGCAGCTCGTCGAGCGCGGCTTCCAGGTCAGCCGCAGAGCAGTCTCGCCTCGCCTGCGACTGGAACTCCTCAACGGCGGGACCGGTCTCTGGCGCTTCCGCGTCCCGATCAATGAGCTGGCTCTCTCTGCCGTGCCGTCGGAGGCGATCCACATACGTGTTCCGGAGGATTCGGAACAGCCATGCCCGGAGATTCGTGCCCGGCTGAAATCTGGTGTAGGCCCCAAAGGCCCGGAGCACGGCGTCCTGGACGAGGTCTTCTGCCTCCGCCCGGTTCCCCCGCATGAGGAACCGGGCAAACCGAGCCATCGCCTCGAGGTGCCGAAGGACTGCGGACTCGAACTCGGTCCTGGCGAACTGCCCGCCGGTCCGCTCATCGGCCATCGGCTCTCGCCCAGACTGACGGGAGGTCAGCGCTGGCCGAGATCACCGCCCCACCTCCTCGTGGAGTGGCAACTCGAGACGTCGACCCTGGCTCACGACGCGGACCGTCAGATCCCACCGGCCCTCCATCGTGAACAGCACCTCGCCGCGGTAGATGCCCGGCTCGCTCGAAGGCCGGAGCGGCGCGGCCGCGCTCATACCGTCCGCCATGCGGCCGGTCAGCGTGACCCGAGCGTCCGTCACGGGCTTCCCCGCAGCGTCCGCCAGCCGAACGATGTAGGTCGTCTTCCGATCCCTCACCGGCGTCTCCGGCTCGCTTCTCACCTCGATCTGAACACCGTCCGCCTCGGTCGTGAGGGTCCCCGCCACCGCGCTCGCCGAGAGCGACCAGATCAGCGCGCCGAGCGACGCGGCCGGCAGGGTGGACCTCACGGCTTCGGTCCTTTCACCTCGATCGACCTGGCGACCTTCTCGCCCCGCATGGCGGCGCCGGGCCGGAGCCCGATGACCATGGCATAGGCGTTGGGCTTCGTCGGATCGATCTGCGGGGTGTAGACGTCGAGGGTTTCGATCGAGAAGCCTTCCTCGCCCACCGGCTTGTCGCCACCGAAGCCGCCCGTCCCGAAGGCCCCGGCCTCCCGGAGCTCGATGAGCGTCCGCACGCGCGCGTCGAGCCGGGCGATCTGCTGGCGGCTGGCGAGCGCGGCCTGGACCATGAGCACCAGGAACCCCGTCACCAGGGCCAGCAGCAGCACGACAATGGCCGCGCGTATCCGGCTGCGGAACGGGTTCCGAACGCCTCGGATGGCCGCCCCCATGGCGTGCGGTCCTATCGCTTCCCCCCGGGCCACGTTACGAGTGGCATATTGGCCACGAACCCCGGCCGCGCGATCGTGAGCCCGCCCGCCCGCTCGGCCGCGAGCACCTCGCTCGCGGACTTCAGGAGCCGCGCCGAGCGCTCATTCTTCCACGTGACGAGGTGGATCGACCGCAGCGGCCGGTAGCCGGGGGTCCCGGGCGGGTTGTCGAAGACGTCGGACTGGTACTTGAACGGCCCCTCGCCCCTCACGCCGTTCTTGAACACGTAGACCTTCGAGAGCGCGGACTCCGATACCTGCGCGAGCTCCGGCACGACCAGCACAGGCGACTTCATCATCTCGGTCAGAAGCTCGGCGACTTTGGGGTCGGACACCTCGGTGTGCTGGAAGAGAATGTCCTGCCCCTCGGCATACCCCTTGACGAGCGGCACGGCGGGCTTCATCGCATAGGCGACGGCGTACCCCGTGAAGAGTGCGGCAACGATGACGGCGAGCCAGACCCACTTCCTCATGTCACGCCTCCTCCCCGATCGGGTGGTCGCTCGTGCTCCCTGCGACCGCGGTCTCCCGTTCCTCGCCGGGCGCCGAATCCCCGGGGTCTCCGCGTCTCTTCAGACGAGCGACCCCATGCCGGGCGAGCCGTCCGGCCGCGCACATCCCCTTCCACACGAGAAGGGCCAGCATCGAAGTGGGTCAGCACGGCGTGTAGTTCGGCGAGGGCCTCGGCTCCTGGTTCATGCCTGCCTCACTGTTCCGCCACAATGTGGCCGATCCGGGTGATCGCCTCTTCTACGGTCGCTCGCCCGCCATCACCGTTCCGCATCGTGACCACGACCTGCTTGCTGTGGGGATCCCCGTCCACCGCCACGACGACGGGAAGCTTCGACAGCTCGTCGCGGATCTTCGTCACGCAGCCGGTGCAGTGGATGCTCGGCACGGTCAGCGTCACCTGCTCCAGGTTCTGTTCAGGTCGCTTGCGCTGCGGGATCAGCCGTCCCCAGAACGAGTTCAGGAGCACCGTCGTCACGCTCGCGGCCATCGCGATCATGGCCCAGACGGGCATGACGAGCCCTGTGGTGGCCAGCGGGACGCCGATGCCGTTGAACGAGAACGCGAGCGACAGGTTCTGGACCGTTTTGCCGTAGGTCCGCCGCGCGACGTGGTACGCGTCCACCGCCGCGGTCAGGCGCTCGCCGACCAGCACCACGTCGGCGGCCTCGATGGCGATGTCGGTGCCCGCCCCGATGGCGATCCCCACGTCGGCTTGCATCAGCGCCGGCGCGTCGTTGATCCCGTCGCCGACCATCGCCACCCGCTTGCCCTGGCGCT
This sequence comes from Candidatus Rokuibacteriota bacterium, assembly GCA_016179925.1. Taxonomy (GTDB): domain Bacteria; phylum Methylomirabilota; class Methylomirabilia; order Rokubacteriales; family CSP1-6; genus JACPCG01. The sequence continues at coordinate 9,530 of JACPCG010000003.1, forward strand.
GCAGCTCCCTCACGCGAGCCGCTTTGTCCTGGGGGAGCACCTGGGCCAGGACCTCGGTGATCCCGACCTGCTCGGCGACGGCGCGCGCCGTGCGCTCGTTGTCGCCGGTGATCATGATTGGCTCGATCCCGGCAGCCCGGAAGCGAGCGATCGCTTCCGCCGCGTCCGGCTTCACCGTGTCGGCCAGGGCAATGAAGCCGGCTGCGCGGCCGTCGATGCCGACGACGATGACCGTCTGGGCCCGCTCTTCGCGCGTGGCCACCGGCTGCCCGAGGCCAGTCTCGATGCCCGACTCCTCCAGGAAGCGCAGCGTGCCGACGAGGATGGGCTTGCCGGCCACCCGGGCGCGCACGCCCTTGCCCGAGATCGCGTCGAAGTCCTCCACGCGCTCGAGCTGGAGACCCTTCATCCGAGACTTGCTCGGCCGACGCCGCCAGCGCCAGGAGGCTCTCCGCCGTGAACCCATGCGCGGGCACGACCTCGACCACCCGCGGCTCACCATGGGTGATGGTGCCGGTCTTGTCCATGACCACGACGGACACGCCCTTGTAGGTCTGGAACGACGCCGCGCTCCGCATGAGGATGCCTTGCCGCGCCGCTTCACCGCCCCCACGGATCATCGCCAGCGGCGTGGCCATCCCGAGCGCGCAGGGGTAACCCATCACCAGCACGGCGAGGGCCGCCAGGACGGCACGCTCCCAGTCGGGCGAGCCCAAGATCAGCTGAGCGCCGAATATCCAGAGGACGAATGCGAGCACCGCCACCGTGAGGACGCCGGGGACGAAGTACTTGAGGATGCGGTCGAGCAGCAGCAGGATCCCGGGCTTGAGCGCCCGCGCCTCCTGGATGTGGCGCGCCACCTGCTCGAGGAAGCTCTCTTCGCCGACGCGCGTGACGCGGACGAGCAGCGTCCCTGACTGGTTCACCGAGCCGCCGATCACCTCGTGGCCCGGCAGCTTCTCGCGCGGCATCGGCTCGCCGGTCACCAGGCTTTCGTTCACCGCGGAAGCGCCCTCGACGACGACGCCGTCGACCGGCACCTGCTCGCCCGGTCGTACGCGGACGAGGTCTCCTTTCCGCACCTCCGCAATCGGGATCTCCGTCTCGCCGTCACCGCGCACGACCCGGGCGGTCGGCGGCCGCAGCGACAAGAGCTTCTTCACGGCCTGCGAGGCCCGCGTGCGGACGAGGAGGGAGGTGTAGCCGCCGAGGATGTGGTAGGCCGCGACGAACACCGAGACGCCGAAGAACTCGTAGCTCCGGAAGATCGGGTTGGCGAGGCCGATCGCCCCGCCGACCAGACCGCCGAACGCGGAGATCTCCATCAGCACGTGCTGGTTCAGGATGCGGCGGCGCACGGAGGCCCAGGCCATCCTGAGGATGTAGAGACCGGGGCCGAAGACCATCAGGATGGCCAGCGCCGCCATGAACCAGTGGGCCAGCGGATGATGGCGCCCCACCCACATGAGGAGCATCACCATGAAGCCGATCCAGGCCGCCGCCCCGGCGATGATCAGCCGGTCTCGCTCGTGCGCCAGCTCGGCTTCTTCCTCCTCGAACGTCTGGACCTTGTTCGGGTCGCGGACGGTGTAGCCGAGGCTCCGCAGCGTGTCGGTGAGCTCGGTCGGCGCGATCCGGCTCGGATCGTACGCGATCAACGCCTCCTCATGAGCGAGGCTCACGTTGACCTCGCTGACGCCCTCCATCCGGCCGAGCCCCTTCTTGATCGTCTCCACGCAGAAGGAGCACGCCATCCCGCCGACCTTGACCTGGAGCTTCTGGAGCGCCACCGTTCTTACTCGCGGGCGCGCCGGCGTGAAGCGCCGACGGCCTGCTGTTCGATGTGGGGGCACACCGCGGCTTTCCTCCTCGCCGTCCTTCCCCAGGCCGCGAGGCTCTGCCGGATCCGCTTCTGCAGCCGCAGCAGGTCATCGAGCTTGCGCTCCAGCTCTTCGGCTTTCTGCTTGAGCAGCGCGTGGACGTGCGCGCACGGGGGCCGTCCGCCCTGGCGGATCGCGACGATGTCCTTGATCTCGTCGAGCGTCAGCCCGAGCCCCTGCGCCTGCTTGATGAACCGGAGGACGTCGACGGTGTCGAGCGAGTACAGGCGATAGCCGTTCTCGCCGCGCGCCGGCGGCGCGATCACGCCTCGCCCCTCGTAAAACCGGATCGCCTTCGGGCCGACGCCGGCCAGCTCGGCCACCTCGCCGATCTTCAGGGCACCGTGTGCCATGGCTCCAAGTCTAAACCTTCCCCTTAGGTGGAAGGTCAAGCGGTGATTGTGCACGGCCCGCAAGGCGAGGAGGGCCAGGGAATACGGAGCGCACGCCGTGGGTTGATGAGTCGAGAAGGAAGCCATGGTGTTTCTGCGATCTCTGGCCCGCGGGCTGCTCCTCGTTGCCATGACGACGAGCGCTTTCGCGCTTCTTTCTCGGGTATCCACGCGGGCCCCCGATCTGACCCGGGAAGTGGGTGAATCGGCGGCGGGTCCGGCTCGGTGCGTGACCTCCCAGGGGTCGCTCGAGACCGTCAAGATCTCCGAGTGCTGACCCCGTTCACGCCATGAACCGGGCGGCCGGTAGGCGCCTGACTGTGGCCGTGGTGGTGGTCCTCCTCTCCCAGGGGGTGCCCGCCGCGGCGCAGACTGTCGGCCAGGCATTCAAGCGCGTCAATTCTTCCGTGGTCGTCGTCCGCACGACCGAGAGCGAGGTCAGCGCCCGGGACCTCGTGAGCATTCCCGGCGTGGGGTCCGGCGTGCTCATCTCCCCGGACGGCAGGGTGCTGACCGCCGCGCACGTCGTCCACACCGCCGATGAGATCAACGTGGAGTTCCTGGACGGCACGATCGTCCGGGCGACGGTCATCGCCTCCGAGCCGGAGGCCGACGTGGCTCTCCTTCGGCTCGACCGCGTGCCCGAGGCGGCAGTCGTCGCGACGCTCGGCGACTCGGACGGGGCCGAGGTGGGGGATCAGGTGTTCGTGGTGGGCGCGCCGTACGGCATCGGCCACACCCTGACGGTCGGCCACATCAGCGCCCGGCACAAGCCGAATACGATCTACAGCGGCATGTCGCT
>JACPCG010000220.1 GCA_016179925.1 Candidatus Rokuibacteriota bacterium
GCGACCACGCTGGAGGAGCTGGGGCTCGGGATCGATCCGCTGAACCGCCGTCTCGTTCCAGTCGACCTGTATCTCGCGCCGGGAAGTTAGCGGCCGAAGTGACTCCCCCTGGGTTATTCTCCGCCCGTGAGTTATCTTCGGCCTGTGGAGCGAGACTGAAGTTCCCGTTTCATCAGGCCGGGAGGCCGAGCTCCCGAGCCGCCTGGGTCTGGGGAGCGTCCAGGCTCACGAATCGCGTCAGCCCTTGTCGCTGGTGGAACCAGAGTGCCGTGCGCAGGTGGACGAGATCGAGCGAGCGCGGCGTCGACACGATCGGCATGACCCGCCAGCGGCAGAGGTCGAGCGTGAGGTCCCGCAGGGCGAAGTAATCGAGATCGCGCTCGAGCCGATCGAGGGCGTCCTGAAGCTCCGCCGACGTGAGCCGGCCCGCGCGTGAGAGGTGCACGAGCGTCCGCTCGGCCTCGAGGGCGAGCAGGGCGCTCGAGAGTAGCTGCGCGCCGCCCAGCTCCCCCGCGAGCCGCTGCCACCCGGCCTCGCCGAGGAGCAGGCACAAGTAGGCGGAGGTATCGACGTAGTACCGTCCCGCCGGCATCGGCGGTCAGCGCCGCCCGCTGACCGGCCGGCGGTCGGCTTCCAGCACCTCCAGATACTTTCCCTGTGTCGGCGCCCGGAGCAGCGGCTTCAGCGCACCGCGGCCGAACCGCGCCCCGATGTGGACGTGCTCCATGTCGGCGGCGGACAGAGAGGCGACGGGCCGCCGGTGCTTCGTGATAAGGATCCGCGCGCCCGCCGCCGCCTGCTCGATCAACGAGGAGAGGTTGCGCTTCAGATCGTCGATCGACACCGTCTTCATGTGGGAACAGTACCAGAATAAGATCTGAATTTCTAGCCGAACAGTGCTGAGATTCTCTGGGAACGATTCCGGCGTGGCAAGGCTATCTACCCGGAGCTCATGCGGTCAGCCCACGGCCGCGCAGCGTAGAAGGAAGCGCGCCGCTCAGGGGTCGATCGGGCGCAGCCGAGTCCGCGTCTGACGCAGGAGGGTATCGAACTCGCCGCCGTGTCGTTCGCGTCGCTGGTCGATCGGCCATCGGCCCCCCCGCTGGTAGTCGTCTCAGCCCGCTACGATCATCGCACGCCGAGCACCCCCCCGACGCCCAGCCGCTGCGCCTCGGCCTCGTAGTGTGTGACCACGGCCGGGCTCGCGTCGGCAGGCGTGCTAGATCAGTTTTGATTGAACGAAATCCGACTGGCCCCGCAGGAACTCCTCGACGTTGGACTGATTTCCGTCTTGTTGCCATTTTGTTGACGTTTGGCGAGTCGCATGGCACCCTGACGCCATGGGCGATGGACGGAGCGCGCTCCTCATCTCTTCGACGACCAAGCGCCGGGCCGCAATAGTCCGAGCGCTGGGGCGCGCCGGCCTGCGGGTGCTGACTCCGGACCGGGCCGAGCATGGAGCGGCCCCCGATCTGGTGGTTGTACTCGGGCCGATCACCGTTCTCGCTGAGGTCAAGCTGATGCGGGCGGTCGCCCCCCATGTGCCAATCTTCGTCGCGTGGGTCGACCGCCCCGACGAGCGGTTCGTCACGGAAGCGTACGCCGCGGGTGCGACGAGTGTGGTGCCGGCCGAGCGCGTGGACGTTGCGTGGAAAAACCTGCTTCGAGTCCTCAGCGAGGCGAAGGGCGCAGGCACCGTGCGGGTTCACGAGACATTCGTGCGTGGCTTCCACGACCAGAGCGGTCGGCTCGACGCGGCCCGGGTCGCCGAGGCCACGGGCCTAGCGCCCCGCCGCCAGCGCTGCGCAGGCGGGACTGAGAGAGCTCGAGTTTTCCTGGGCCACGCTCCTCGACATGCTGGGCGAGGAGGCGCTGGCACGAGCATGGCTCCACGCCGGACACCCTGACTTCTCAGGGAAGCCCCCCCTCGACTACCTGACCGAGGGCGGCGCGAAGCGCCTGGGCGACTATCTACGCGCGGCAGTGGCGGGCGAAGCCGCTTGATGCTCCCCGCTGGGGAGCTCGAGGCGGCAGTCGCCACGATCGAGCCCGTAGCGGTGGCCGGTCCCTTCTTCCGCACGGTCGCGTTCAAGTACCTGCGGGCAGCCGGCCGTGTAGCCCCGAACATCCTGAGTGGTGTGCCCGGCGGCGAACGTGGTGGGCGCTATAACCAGGCGGGCGGTGCCCGCACCACATACATCGCCGAGTCGGCCGAGACCGCGCTAAGCGAGGGCATCCGACCGTTCCTCGGCAGCGGCGTGGCGCCCGCGCTGACTCGCCCCCTCGTGATGCTGACCATTCGGGGTGAGCTGCACCGGGTCCTCGACCTTTTGGACCCGAGAGTGCAAGCGCGGGTCGGGACACACGCGGCCGAGCTTGTGGCACCCTACCTCCTCGATGCGCTGAAGGGAGAGACCGCCACGCAACGGCTCGGGAGACTCGCCTATCTCTCGGGTCGCTTTGAGGCCATCCGAGGTCCTTCGGCGCAGCGTCCAGCGGGACACACGATAGCCGTCTTCTCAGAGCGGGTCGTCGCGCCCTCGAAGCTCGAGGTCTACGACCCAGACGGGATCCTCACGGAGGAACTCCCCAAGTGAAACCGGGAGCACAATCGAGCGCCGACCTCTGCGATCTGATGATCGGGCTCGTGGAGAAGCCGCTCCTGCGCGCCGTCCTGCGCGAGACGGGCGCCGACCCGGTCCGGTGTATCCCCATCTCGACATTGACTGTCGCGGCGGCGCCTGCTGCAATGACCTGCATGGGGCCGTTCAAAGTGATCATCACTCTGCTTCCAAGCGGCGCGAATGAGCCCAGGAGACTCGAGGCGTTGGTGGACACAGGCGCCGCCTACACTGTTGTTCCTCGACCAATCCTCCAGGCGCTCGGTTGCCAGCCGCATCGGACACAGCGCGTGCGGCTTGCCGACGGGCGCGCCGAGGAGTGGTCGGTCGCGCAGGTCGAGCTGGAATGCGAGGGGCGCCGAGCCACGACCCCGGCCCTGGTGGGTCCCGCGGAAGCGCCCGTGCTCCTTGGAGCGACCACGCTGGAGGAGCTGGGGCTCGGGATCGATTCGCTGAACCGCCGTCTCGTTCCAGTCGAGCTGTATTTCGCGCCGGGAAGTTAGCGGCCGAAGTCGCTCACCCCTGGGTTATTCTCCACGCGTGAGCTATCCTCGGCCTGTGGAGCGCAAGGTGACGCTCACTCCCGCCGAGGCGCGCCGGGCGGCCGGGCACGCTGCCGAGTTGCTCGCGCAGGACCGACGGATCCTGCTCGTCTACGTCTTCGGCTCGACGCTGGACACGCGCCGTGCCCGGGTTGGCGACGTGGATCTCGGCCTCCTCGCCGATCCACCCCTGTCCCTCGACGAGCTGACGCGACGGCAGGCCGATTTGCGGCAGGCCACGGGGGCGCCCATCGAGCTGGTCTCCCTCGACGCCGCGCCGGTCGTCCTGGCCCACGAGGTCGTCGAGAGCGGCGCCTGCCTTTTCGCGCGCGATCCCGACGTCGAGACGGAGTTCGTCACCCGGACACGGGCCCGCTGGTGGGACTTCAAGCCCTACCGCGAGGCGCAGTGGCGGCTCGCGGGGGAGCGCCTCGCGGAGCGGTCGCTTGGTCCTTAGGC
>JACPCG010000004.1 GCA_016179925.1 Candidatus Rokuibacteriota bacterium
CGCGAAGCTCAACACGGCGCTCCAGGCGGTGCGGGGCGGCGCGCGCCTGATCGCGACGAACCCCGACCGGACGTGCCCGACCGAGGACGGCGAGATCCCCGACTGCGCCGGGATGATCGCGGCCGTCGAGGCGGTGACGGGCCACGCGGTCGAGGTCGTCGTCGGCAAGCCGTCGCCCATCATGCTCGAGGTCGCCCTCGAGCGCCTGGGCGTCGCCGCGGCCGAGTGCGCGATCGTCGGCGACCGCCTCGAGACCGATATCGTCATGGGCAAGCGGATGGGGCTCGCGACGGTCCTCGTCCTCACCGGCATCACGGGCCCGGACGACCCGCGCATCGCCGAGGTCGGCCCCGACCTCGTGCTACGATCGATCGGAGAGTTGCGACAGGCATGACGAGCCCCCGGGCGCTCGGCGACGGCGACTACGACGTCGTCATCATCGGCGGCGGCATAGCCGGCGCCGGCGCCGCGCGCGACCTCGCGCTGCGCGGCGTGTCGGTGGCCCTGGTCGAGAAGGGCGACTTCGCCTCCGCGACGACCGCGCAGTCGTCGAAGCTCATCCACGGCGGCCTCCGGTACCTCGAGCTGTTCGACTTCGGGCTCGTCCGCGAGTCGCTCCGCGAGCGCGAGACGCTCGGCCGCCTGGCGCCGCATCTGGTGCGGCCGCTCCCGTTCCTCGTGCCGATCTACCGCGACTCCTCGCGCAGCCTCATCAAGGTGCGGATCGGCCTCGCGCTCTACGACTGGCTGACGCCCGGCAAGCACCGCGAGCGCTACCGGGTGCTGCGCCCGGTGGACACGCTCTCTCTCGAGCCGGCGATCCGCGCCGAGGACCTGCGCGGCGCGGGCTACTACTTCGATGACCTGCTCGTGTTCCCCGAGCGCCTCTGCCTCGAGAACGTGCTCTCGGCGTGCCGGCGCGGCGGCCGCGCGTTCAACTACGCCCAGGTCGAGGAGGTCGTCCGCGACCGCCGCGGCGCCGTCGCCGGCGTCAAGGTGCGCGACCTGCTGACCGGCCGCGCCCACACCCTCGGCGCGCGCGTCGTGGTGAACGCGACGGGGCCGTGGGTGGACGAGCTGCGCGCGCTCGCGGGCGTGTCCGAGCGCGGCCCGCGGATCCTCCGGCGGACGAAGGGGATCCACTGCCTGCTCCCGCGGCTGACCGACCACGCCATCTACCACACGACGAGCGACGACCGGATGATCTTCGTCATCCCGTGGCGGGAGTTCTCGCTCATCGGCAGCACCGACACGGACTTCGAGGGCGACCTCGACCGGCTCTGGGCGACGGGGGACGAGGTGCGCTACCTCCTGGGGGAGGTCCAGAAGGTGTTGCCCGACCCGCGCGCGGCGTTCGAGCGGGTCGTGTACACGTACGCGGGCGTGCGCCCCCTCTCGTACGAAGAGGGCAAGCGCGAGTCCGACGTCTCGCGCGCCCACAAGGTCGTCGCCGAGGCGGGCGGCCGCTTCCTCTCGATCACGGGGACGAAGCTCACCTGCTTCCGGAGCCTCGCGGCGGAGCTCGCCGACCAGGTCGCGCGCGCGCTCGGGCGCCGGGCGCCCGGCCGCACCGACCGGCTCACGCTGGATGGGGCCGATGCCGAGGCCGGCAGCGTGGAGGCGCGCACGTGGCTCGATGTCTCCGCGGAGATCGCGAGCTCGGGGCTCTCCCGCGAAACGCTCGAGACGCTGGTGACGACGTACGGGCGCGCGTCCGGGCGCGTGATCGACCTGGCGGGCAAGGTGGCGGGCGGGACCGAGCCCCTCTGCCCGTCGAACCCCGACATCGTCGCCCAGCTCCACGCGGCCGTGCAGGACGAGATGGCGGTGTCGCTCCAGGACTTCCTGCTCCGGCGCACCGGCATCGGCACGAGCGGGTGCCAGGGCGCGGACTGCGCCGAGGCGATCGGGCGGCGGATGGGCCAGCTCCTCGGCTGGACGGCGCGGCGGCGCCAGGCCGAGCTCGACGCCTACCATGCCTATGTCGCCCGCTCTCACAAGTTCAAGACGTGAGCCCGCGCGTGGGTCGCGCATCGCGCGGCTATGCTATAGTGCGGCGCACCGGACACCGCAGCACCACCGCACGCGGAACGCATGGAGGTCGCCATGAAGCGCTGGGCAAGCGTCATCGCCGTCGTGGCCGCGGCCCTCCTCCTCGGAGGCCCCGCGGAGTCGCTCGCGAAGACCGAGATCCACCTCTGGCACGCGATGGGCGGCCAGCTCGGCGAGACCGTGAACGAGCTGGTGAAGCAGTTCAACCAGGGCCAGGCGGAGTACGAGGTCAAGGCGCTCAACAAGGGGACCTACCCCGAGGTCCTCACCGGCGCGATCGCCGCCTACCGGCAGAAGAACCCGCCCCACATCGTCCAGGTCTTCGACGTCGGCACCCAGACCATGCTGCTGTCGGGCGCGATCTACCCGATCTTCCAGCTCCTGAAGGAGCAGGAGATCGCCGTCAACTGGGGCGACTTCATCAAGCCGGTGACGGGCTACTACTCGAAGGACGGCAATCTCTTCTCGATGCCGTTCAACTCGTCGAGCCCGATCCTCTACTACAACAAGGACGCTTTCAAGAAGGCCGGGCTCTCGCCCGACAAGCCGCCGGCGACGTGGAAGGAGGTCGGCGAGGCCTCGAAGAAGATCCTCGCGGCGGGCGCGGCGAAGTGCGGGTTCACCACGTCGTGGCCGTCCTGGACGATGCTCGAGAACACCTTCCCGTGGCACGACCAGCCCTTCTCGACTAACCAGAACGGCTACACGGGGCTCGATACGAAGCTTTTGATCAACGGCGAGTTCGGCGTGAAGCACATCGGCCAGCTCGCGGCCTGGCAGAAGGAGGGCGTCTACTCCTACGGCGGGCGCATGGGCCAGCCGGACCCGAAGTTCATCAACGGCGACTGCGCGATGCTCATCCAGTCGTCAGCGGTCATCGGCGGCTTCAAGCGGTCGCTGAAGTTCCAGTGGGGGACCGGCCAGCTGCCCCACTGGGGCGCGCCGTACAGGAAGCAGAACGCGGTCGTCGGCGGCGCGACGCTGTGGGTGATGAAGGGCCAGAAGCCCGCCGACTACAAGGGTGTCGCCCGGTTCATGAAGTTCATCGCCGAGCCCCACCAGCAGATGTGGTGGCACGTCACCACGGGCTACCTTCCCATCACGCAGACGGCGATCAAGAACCTCGAGGCCGGCTATCACTTCAAGAAGAACCCCGAGCAGGCGACCGCGCTCGGTCAGCTCTCCGCCAGGCCCACGCCAAACAGCCTGGGCCACCGCCTCGGGAACTTCGTGCAGATCCGCGAGGCGATCGAGAGCGAGATGGAGAACATCTTCGCGGGCAAGAAGACGGCGAAAGAGGGGCTCGACGCCGCGGTGGCGAAGGGCAACGAGATCCTGAAGGAGTTTGCGGCGGCCAACAAACCATAGCCGGCGCGGGCGCCGATGAAGCGGGCGGTCTTCAAGAACCGGGCGTTGCCGTACCTGCTCGTGCTGCCGCAGCTCGCGGTGACCCTCGTGTTCTTCTTCTGGCCCGCGTTCGAGTCGCTCCGCCTCTCCTTCTTCCGGACCTCGCCCTTCGGCTTCGAGAAGCTCCTCGCGTCGCCGGAGTACTACCAGTCGATCGTGAACTCGTTCGTCTTCGCCTTCGGCGTGACCGCGCTCGGCGTCGGCCTGGGCCTCCTCGTCGCCGCGCTCGCCACCCAGAAGGTCCGCGGCCTCGCCGCCTACCGGACCGCCGTCCTCTGGCCCTACGGCATCGCGCCGCCGATCGCCGGCATCATCTTCCTGTTCATCTTCCATCCCTCGTACGGCGTGCTCCCGTACTGGCTCGGCTTCGTCAGCGCCTACGAGTTCAACTGGCTCCTGAAGGGGTGGGTGGCGATGGCGCTCGTGATCATCGCGACCGCGTGGACCCACGTCGGCTACAACATCGCCTTCTTCCTGGCCGGACTGCTCGCCATCCCGACCTCGGTGCTGGAGGCGGCGAGCGTCGACGGCGCGGGCGGCATCCGGCGCTTCCGGTCCATCGTCTTGCCGCTGCTCTCGCCGATCACCTTCTACCTGGTCGTCGTCAACCTGATCTTCTCGTTCTTCGGCTCCTTCGGCGTGATCCACGCCGTCACCCAGGGCGGGCCGGGGAACGCGACGGAGATCATGGTCTTCAAGGTGTACAAGGACGGCTTCATCGGCCTCAACCTCGGATCCTCCGCCGCCCAGTCCGTGCTCCTGATGCTCGTCGTCATCGTCCTGACCGCGATCCAGTTCCGCTTCGTCGAGAAGAAGGTGACCTACTCGTGAGCCCCGACGGAACGCTCGCCGCCCCGGCGCGTGTCGAGGCGCTGCCCCGGGTCATCGAGGCGCCCCGGCCGACGCCGTTCGACTGGGGTGCGGTCGCGGTCCACGCGCTCCTGCTCGCCTGCGTCGCGGTCATCGCCTTCCCGCTCTACTACGCGTTCGTGATCTCGACGCAGACGATCGAGGAAGTCATCGCGCGGCCGCCGATTCTCAGACCCTCGGACCACATGTTCCAGAACTACGTCGAGGCGTGGACCCGCGCGCACATGGCGCGCCTCCTCTGGAACAGCGCGGTCGTCGCGGTCGTCTCGGCGGTCGGCAAGATCGCGATCTCGATGCTCTCGGCCTTCGCCGTCGTCTACTTCGACTTCCGCGGCAAGGCCGTCGCCTTCTGGATGATCTTCGTCACGCTCATGCTGCCCGTCGAAGTCCGGATCATGTCCACCTACGAGGTGATCGGCAACCTCGGCTGGCTCAACTCGTACGCGGGGCTCACCGTCCCGCTCATGGCGTCCGCGACCGCGACCTTCCTCTTCCGCCAGTTCTACCTCACGGTCCCCAACGAGCTGGTGGAGGCGGCGCAGCTCGACGGCGTCGGCCCCCTGCGGTTCCTCTGGTCGTTCCTCCTGCCGCTGTCGTGGGCGAATATCGCGGCGCTCTTCGTCGTGCTCTTCATCTACGGCTGGAACCAGTACCTCTGGCCGCTGATGATCACGAACACCGAGGCGATGCGGGTCGTCGTGATCGGCCTGCAGGACCTCATTCCGAGAACGGGCACGCATATCCCGGAGTGGAACGTCATGATGGCCGCCGCGATGATGGCGCTGCTGCCGCCCGTGGCGGTCATTCTGTTCATGCAGCGCTGGTTCGTGAAAGGCTTGATCGAGAGCGAGAAATAATGGCCGGTCGACCGCGGTGCGCCGCCCACCGGGGGGGCGCGGCCCTCTGGCCCGAGAACAGCCTCCTCGCCTTCCGGAACGCGATCGCGCTCGGCTGCGATCTCCTCGAGCTCGACGTGCACCGCACCGCCGACGGCGAGCTCGCGGTCATCCACGACCCGACCCTCGACCGCACCTCGGACGGCGCGGGCGCCGTCGCCTCGCTCACGGCGGCCGAGCTCCGGCGGGCCCGCCTCCGGGGGCCCGACGGCGCGCTCACCGACGAGCGCGTGCCGCTGCTCGACGACGTGCTCGCGCTCGCGGCGCCGTCGCGGGTCGAGCTGCTCGTCGAGGTGAAGGGGCCGGCGGGCGGGTTCGGCGTCGACTACGAGCGGGGCGGCGCGGCGATCCCCGGGCCGCGCTACGAGGGGCTGGAGGAGACGCTCCTCGCGAAGCTCGCGAGGGCCGGGCTCGAGGCGCGCGCCACGATCATGGCGTTCAACCCCCCGGTGCTCGCGCGCTTGAGCGCGCTGGCAGGGCACCGCCGCATGACCCTGCTCGTGGCGGCGCGCCACATCGAGCAGGCAGGCGCCGGTCCGGAAGCCACGATCGACTGGGCCGTCCGGGCGGGCGCGACCGACGCCGGCCTGCAGTTTCCACTCGTGACCGAGGTCGTCGTGAAGGCGGCGCGGGCCGCCGAGCTCACGCTCGGCGCCTGGACGGTGAACGACGAGGACGCGATGCGACGGCTCGCCGCCCTCGGCGTGGACGTGATCACCTCCGACCGCCCCGACCTCCTGCGGCGGGTGCTGGGGCTCGCGGCGTGAGGCGCGCCGTCCTGCTGCTCGTCCTCGCGATCGGTCTCGCCGCGGCGGGCCAGAGCCGCGGCGCCGGCCCGGCCCCGATGCTCGCCGCCCACCGGGGCGGCGCCGGGCTGTGGCCGGAGAACAGCTTGCTCGGCTTCAGGAGCTCGATCGGTCTCGGCGTGGACGTCCTCGAGTTCGACCTCCATCTGACCGCCGACGGCGAGGTCGTCGTGATCCACGATCCCACGCTCGAGCGCACCACCACCGGCGCGGGGGCGGTGCGCGAGGCGCGGCTCGGCGATCTGCGAGCCCTGCGGCTCAAGGCACGAGACGGGGCGGTGACGGGCGAGGCGGTCCCGACGCTCGCCGAGGTCCTCGCCCTCGCCGCCGGCGACGGGGTCGAGGTGATGCCGGAGATCAAGAACGGCCCCGCGCGGACGCGGTACGAGGGGATCGAGGAGAAGGTGCTGGCGCTCCTCGGGTCGCGCGGCATGCTCGCGCGCGCGACCCTGCAGGCCTTCGACCCGGAGACGATCCGGCGCGTTCGTGCGCTCGAGCCCGCCGTCCGCACGATGCTGCTCGTCGGCCGCGGCCGCGTCGAGCAGGAGCGGGCGCAGCCGGCGGACGCCGTGCGCTGGGCGGGGGAGACCGGCGCGACCGATCTCGGCCTGGACCACCGGCTCATCGACGCGGGCGTCGTCGCGGCGGCCCGGAAAGCGGGGATCCGGCTCTCGGCCTGGACGGTCAACGAGGACGCGGACCTCCGCCGCATGATCGACCTCGGCGTGGACGTGATCATGACCGACTACCCGGATCGCGCGAAGCGGCTGCTGCGGCGATGAAGGGGCGCTACATCCTGGCGCTCGATCAGGGCACGACCGGCTCGACCGCGCTCGTGGTGGATCCGGACGGGCGCGTGCGCGCGCGCGGCTACGCCGAGTTGCCGCAGTACTTCCCGAAGCCGGGCTGGGTCGAGCACGACCCCGGCGAGATCTGGGCGACGGTCGAGCGCGCGGCGCGGGCGGCGCTCGCCGAGGCGCGCGTCGCGGGGGCGGAGGTCGCCGCGATTGGCATCACGAACCAGCGTGAGACGACGATCCTGTGGGAGCGTGCCTCGGGCGCGCCGATCCATCGCGCGATCGTCTGGCAGTGCCGCCGGACGGCGCCCATGTGCGACCGCCTGCGCGCCGAGGGCGTCGAGGGCCTCGTCCGGGAGCGGACCGGGCTCGTCCTCGACGCGTATTTCTCCGGCACGAAGATCCGCTGGCTGCTCGACGACGTCCCGGGGGCGCGCGCCCGGGCGGGGCGCGGCGAGCTCGCGTTCGGCACCGTGGACTCGTGGCTGCTCTGGAAGCTCACCGGCGGGTGCGTGCACGCGACCGACGCCACGAACGCCTCGCGCACGCTCTGCCTGAACCTCCGAACGGCGGACTGGGACGACGAGCTGCTGAAGATCCTCGGCGTCCCGCGCGCCGTCCTGCCGGCGCTGGTCCCGTCCTCCGGCGTCGCGGCCGAGACCGTGGATCTCGGCTGGCTCCCGCGGGGGGTGCCGATCGCGGGGATCGCGGGCGACCAGCAGGCGGCGCTCTTCGGCCAGGCCTGCTACGCCCCGGGCGCGGCGAAGAACACCTACGGCACCGGCTGCTTCCTGCTGCTGAACACCGGGGAGGCCCCGGTGGCCTCGACCCGCGGCCTCCTCACGACGATCGCGTGGCGGATGGGCGGCCGGACGACGTATGCTCTCGAAGGCAGCGTGTTCATCGCGGGCGCGGCCATCCAGTGGCTGCGCGACGGGCTCGGCCTCCTGCAGCACGCCCGAGACAGCGAGGCCATGGCGCGGTCGGTCCCGGACACGGGCGGCGTCTATTTCGTCCCGGCGTTCGTCGGGCTCGGCGCGCCGCACTGGGACATGTATGCGCGCGGGGCCATCGTCGGGCTCACGCGCGGGACGACGGCCGCACACCTGGCCCGCGCGGCGCTGGAGGCGATCGCGTTCCAGAGCCGCGACGTGCTGGAGGCCATGGCGGCGGATGCGCGTATCGCGGTGACGGAGCTGCGCGTGGACGGAGGGGCGGCGGCGAACGACTTCCTGTGCCAGTTCCAGGCCGATATCATGAACGTCGCCGTCCTGCGGCCGCGCGTGATCGAGACGACCTCGCTCGGCGCCGCGTACCTCGCCGGCCTCGGCGCCGGGGTGTGGCGGTCGCTCGACGAGGTGAGCCGGCGCTGGACGCTCGAGCGGAAATTCGCGCCGGGGATGGGAGCGAAGACGCGCGCCGAGCGCTGCGACGGCTGGCGCCGGGCGGTGGAGCGGGCGCGAAACTGGGCGGCGGGCGATTCCCAATGAGGAGACTTCCCATGCGACGACTCGGCATCCTGGCTTTCGCGATGCTGCTCACCCTGGGCGCGGCGGGCGGCGCCGTCGCGCAGGCGCCGATCGAGGGCGAACTGGCGCTCATCACGCCCGTCTCGAAGTTCATCCACGACGCGGCGCTCAAGGCCTTCGCGGAGTACGCGAAGGAGAAGTGGGGCGTGACGCTGAAGGTGAGCGCGATCCCGGCGGGCACGCCCGTGGCGTACGGGCGCATCGTCGAGTGGAAGGGCAAGCCCGAGGTGGACATCTTCTGGGGCGGCGAGTCGGCGCTCTTCGAGAAGCTCACCGAGCAGAACCTCCTCCAGAAGGTCGAGATCTCCAAGGAGGCGTGGGACTCCATCCCTGCGGCGATCGGCAAGCCGAAGCCCATCCCCCTCAAGGACAAGCGGGGCTTCTGGGTGGGCACGGCCCTCGAGCCGTACGGCCTCGTCTACCATCCGAAGAAGATCCAGCGGCTCGGCATCCCCGCGCCGAAGGAGTGGGACGACCTCCTCCACCCGAAGCTCAAGGGCGAGGTCGCCCAGTGCGCGCCGACGCGCTCGTCCTCGTCCAACGCGACCTACGAGGTGATCCTCTCGATGTACGGCGAGGAGCAGGGCTGGGCGTGGCTCAAGAAGCTCGCGGCGAACACCGGCCACTTCACCGCGCGCAGCCGTGACGTGCCGACGGTGGTGGCGAAGGGCGAGTACTCGGCCGGGTTCGCCGTGCCGTCGTACATGGCGTTCGAGGAGAAGCTCGCGGGCTTCGACATCAAGTTCGTCGCGCCGAAGAACGCGTTCGTCACGCCCGAGCCGATGGCGATCCTCGCGGGCGCCCGCAACCCCAGGGCCGCCCGCGCCTTCATCGAGTTCCTCCTGACCGAGCGCGGGCAGCGGGTGTTCATGGAGCGCGGGCTCTTCCCCATCACGCCGAAGTACAGGGTCCAGGGCGCGCCCGGCTCGACGGCCGAGCTGGCGGTGGAGTTCACGGGCGGCGTACGGTCCTACTTCGACGCGGAGGTGTCCAACGTGTACGACGAGGGGGTCGCCGCCAAGCGGTCCGACGACCTGAAGAAGAAGTACCGCTCGGACATCGAGGCCACCTGGAAGAAGCCGTAGCGGAGTGATCGCGCACACCACCGCGACGGGACGGAGCGCGCCCTGAAGATCAGCCTGCGCGGGGTCAGCAAGGCGTTCGGCCGCGTCGTGGCGGTGGACCGGGCGAGCGTGGAGATCGCCGACGGCGAGCTCTTCACGCTCCTCGGCCCCTCGGGCTGCGGCAAGACGACGCTCCTCCGCCTGGTGGCGGGTTTCTACGCGCCGGACGTCGGCGAGATCTGGTTCGGCGACCGCCGCGTGGACGGGCTCAGGCCGTACGAGCGCAACATCGGCATGGTCTTCCAGAACTACGCGCTCTGGCCCCACATGACGGTCCGCGCCAACATCGCCTACGGGCTCAAGCTCCGTCGGCTCGACGGCCGGGAGATCGAGCGGCGGCTCGCGGGCGCGCTCGCGAAGGTGAACCTCCACGGGCTCGAGGAGCGCTACCCGGGCCAGCTCTCCGGCGGGCAGCAGCAGCGCGTCGCGCTCGCGCGGGCGCTCGTGCTCAGCCCCGACATCCTGCTCCTGGACGAGCCGCTGTCGAATCTCGACGCGAAGATCCGCGTGCAGGTCCGCGCCGAGATCCGGAAGCTCCAGAAGGATCTCGGGATCACCACGGTGTACGTCACCCACGACCAGGAAGAGGCGCTCTCGCTCTCCGACCGGGTCGCGGTGATGCACGACGGCCGGATGCTCCAGTTGGCGCCGCCGAAGACCCTCTACGAGCGGCCGGTCAACCGGTTCGTCGCCGACTTCGTCGGGACCAACAACCTCATCGCCGGCGTGTGCCGGGAGATGGCGGCGGGGTTCGTCGTCGCGGAGACCGCGCTCGGGACGCTCCGCTGCACGCCGACGGTGCGCGTGGGGCCGGGCGACAAGTGCGTGCTGGCGGTGCGGCCGGAGAACGTGGTACTCGGCGCCGGGCACGAGAACACGCTCGCCGGACGCGTCGTGCTGACCTCCTACCTCGGCAACACGCTGCGCTACGAGGTCGAGGTGGGCGACGGCCTCGCGCTCAAGGTGGACATCGCCGACCCGTGGCACCACGAGGTCCTGCCGGCGGGCAGCCGCGTGCGCCTCACGTTCCCCGCCTCCGCCGTGCTGGCGCTGCCCGATGAGTGAGGGCGAGGCAGTCGGCGCCGCACGGCACCCGGCGCGGCCGGCGGCCGGGCGCTTCGCGGCGGCACTGCCGGCGCTCGGCGTCGTCCTGATCTGGTTCTTCCTGCTCCTGTTCCTCGTTTACCCACTGGTGCGCATCTTCTACGACGCGTTCAGCGACGAGGCGGGCCGCTTCACCGTCGCCAATTTCGTCGAGTTCGCGCGCGACCCGTTCTATCTCCGGTCGCTCGTGAACTCGATCCTGCTCGGCCTCGGCACGGTCGCCGCTACCTCGGTGCTCGGATTCGCGATCGCGTTCCTCCTCGTGCGGTGCGACTTTGCCGGGCGGAACCTCTTCAGCTACCTCACGCTGATCCCGATCATCTCGCCGCCGCTGGTCGGCGTGCTCGGGTTCACGTTCATCCTGGGGCGGGCGGGCACGGTGAACGTCTTGCTCGAGGACTACTTCGGCCTCACGAAGCCCGTCAACTTCGTCTACGGCCTCCACGGCGTGCTGCTCGTCGAGACCCTCCACCTCTTCCCGATGATCACGCTGAACGTGGTGGACGCGCTGGCCAAGATCGACCCGTCGCTCGAGGAGGCGGCCGAGGGCGTCGGCGCGCGGGGCTGGACGAAGTTCCGGACGATCACGCTGCCGCTCACGACGCCGGGCTACCTCGCGGGCGCGCTGCTCGTGTTCATCTGGACCTTCTCGGACTTCGCGACGCCGCTCGTGCTGGGCGTCCACGACCTGCTCGCCTCGCAGGCGTACCTCAACATCGTGCAGTTCGTGGACCGTCGCCTCTTCCGGATGGGCATCGTCATCTCGGCGCTGATGGTGGTGCTCGCGGTGGTGTTCCTGATCGCGGCGCGGCAGTACGTGGCGATCAAGGACTACTCGTCGCTCTCGTACTCCCGGATCGCGCGCGTCCGCCTGAGCCCCGTGCAGCAGGCGGGAGTGATCGCGTTCCTCTCCGGCGTGATGCTGCTGTCCTTCATCCCCTACCTCGGTGTGGCGCTCGCCTCGGTCGGCAAGGGCTGGTCGCTGACCCCGTTCCCGGTGCACTATACGCTCCAGTACTTCGAGCGCGTGATCGTCGAGACGCCGAAGTACATCGTCAACAGCTTCCTCTACGCGGCGCTCGCCGTGGTCCTGTGCGTCGCCGTCGGTGTGCCGATCGCGTGGATCCTGGCGCGCACGCACCTGCCCGGCCGCGGGACGCTCGATGCTCTCAACACGCTCATCCTGGCGATCCCGGGGACCGCCATCGGGATCGCGTACGTCCGCGCGTTCCACTTCGACCTGCCGGGGTTCGACCGCGGGCTCACGAGCTTCTGGATCATCCTGCCGCTGGTGCTCGCGATCCGGCGGCTGCCCTACACGGTGCGCGGCTCCTACGCGTCGCTGCTCCTGGTGCACCGCTCCATGGAGGAGGCGGCGGCGAGCGTCGGCGCGCGGGGATTGCGCTCGTTCAGCGACGTGACGTTGCCGCTCATCTGGCGCGGCGTGCTCGTCGGCTCGCTCTTCTCGTTCATGACGTCGCTGCAGGAGGCCTCCGCCGTGCTCTTCCTCTCGCTCGGCGGGTGGGAGACGATCACGGTCGGGATCTTCTCGTTCTACATCGCGGGCAGCGCGAACGAGGCCGCGGCGCTCGGCGTGATCCTGATCGTGGTCGCAACGGTCAGCCTCGTCGCGATCAACCGGATCGCGGGCACCAGGATGGGGGGGATGTTCGGCTAGGTTGTGCCGCACGCCCCCTGGCAGGCTCGCTGGAATCTTCCGTCAAATCCGACACTTACCATCGCTTGTGTGCGCTGGCCCCCTGTGCTAGTGTTCGTCTTCACATGGCGCCGTCCGGGGAAAAGGGCACCTGGAGAGCGCTCGGCGAACTGTCCGGGATCGGAATCACGCTGGTCGTGGCGACCGTGATCGGGCTGGCCGCCGGCTACTACGCGGATCGATGGCTCGGTACCGCGCCCTGGCTGATGCTGCTCGGCCTCGGCCTGGGAATCGCCGCGGGATTCGTGAATCTCTTTCGATCGGTCAGCCGTGCCGAACGGGAGCTCGATGATCGTTGATAACTGGCTCAGGCGGGTCACGGTGGAGACGTGCGCGCTCGTCCTGGCGCTGGCGGCCGCCGCGGCGATTCTCGGCGGAATGCCCGGGGGCGTGGGCGCCCTCGCCGGCGGAGCGCTTGCCCTCGTGAACTTCCGCTGGCTCGCGTCGCTCGCGGCGGCCACGACCGCGGCGCGCCGGGCACCGGGCGCCGCCTGGCTCGCGATGGCGGGACTGCGCTTCGCCGTGTGCGCGGCGGCGTGTGCGGCGCTGTTCCTGAGCGGCGCCGCGCATCCAGTCGCCCTGCTCGCGGGGTTCACGGCGCTGCCGTGCGTGCTGGTCGCGCGCGGGCTTGCCGCGGCGCGCGAGGAAGGGTAGCCCGTGGGCGCCATCGAGCACCCACCGATCTTCCGCCTGCCGGGCATCCCCGACCACGTGACGTACACGTGGCTCGTGATGCTGATCCTGGCCGGCGTCGCGTTCGCGGCCTCGCGGAACGTGCAGCTCGTGCCGCGGGGCCTGCAGAACTTCTTCGAGGTCGTGCTCGAGCAGTTCATCCAGCTCATCGACGACGTCATGGGGCACGAAGGGCGTCGCTACCTGCCGCTCATCGCCACCCT
>JACPCG010000005.1 GCA_016179925.1 Candidatus Rokuibacteriota bacterium
CGCCTTCGATCCGCGGGTGCGGTACCAGTGATCCTCCGACCATGAAGAGTGCGCCAGCTCGACGGAGCCACGCCGCGCCTGTCTCAGGCCACCCTCGGACACACGCGGCCTCGCGGCCCCCGGGCACTGATGTGAAGAGTGCGCCAGCTCGACGGAGCCACGCCGCGCCTGTCTCAGGCCACCCTCGGACACACGCGGCCTCGCGGCCCCCGCTACAATGAGCACGCTCGTCCTGCCGCGCGCCGAGCCCGCTCGCCGCGCGGCGCCGCGCTGGCTGATCGTCGCCGTGCGCCGGAAGACCACGCTCGTCGGCGCGGCGCTGATGGCGGTGACGCTCGTGGTCGGGCTCGGCGCACCGCTGATCGCCGGGAACCCGACCCACATGGACGTCGTCGGGCGCCTGGCCTCGCCGAGCCGTGCCCACTGGTTCGGGACGGACGACGTCGGGCGCGACGTCTTCAGCCGCGTGATCTACGGCGCGCGCCTGTCGCTGCTCATCGGCGCCGCGGTCGTGGCCTTCGCGTTCGTCGTGGGGGTGCTCTGCGGCCTTCTCGCCGGCTACTACCAGCGGCTCGACAACCCCGTGATGCGGATCATGGACGGCCTCATGGCCTTCCCTGCGATCATCCTGGCGATCGCGCTCATGGCCTCGCTGGGCCCGAGCGTGCTCAACGTCATCATCGCGATCGGCGTCGTCCATGCGCCGCGCGTCGCACGCCTCGTCCGCGGCTCGGTGCTCGTCGTCCGCGAGACGGCGTACGTGGAGGCGGCGCGCGCGCTCGGCGTGTCCGACCGCCTCCTGCTCGGCCGCCACATCCTGCCGAACTGTCTCTCGCCGGTGATCGTCCAGGGAAGCTTCGTCTTCGCCGCCGCCGTCCTCACCGAGGCCGCGCTCTCGTTCCTCGGCGTGGGCGTGCCGCCGTTCGTGCCCTCCTGGGGCAACATCCTCGCGGAGGGGCGGCTCTACATCCAGCAGGCGCCGTGGCTCGTGCTCTACCCCGGCGCCGCGATCATGCTGACCGTCTTCGGTCTGAACCTCCTGGGTGACGGCCTCCGCGACCTGCTCGACCCGAAGCTCCGCGGCCTGTCGCCCGAAAAGCAATGACGCCCCGCGCTTCTTTCTGGGGCCACCCGCGGTCCACGCCGGGCTCGCGGACCCCGCTACAAGGAGCCAGCTGATGCCTCCACACCGGAACGCCTATCGTCCGACCGTCATGGGAACCCGCGGCGCCGTCGCGTCCGCGCACCCGCTCGCCTCGATGGCGGGGATCCAGATGCTGCTCGCCGGCGGCAACGCCGTGGACGCGGCCGTCGCCGTCGCCTCGACGCTCAACGTCGTCGAACCCTTCATGTCGGGCATCGGCGGGATCGGCCTCATGCTGATCTCGCGCGGCCGCGAGCGCCACGTGCTCGACTTCATCGGGCTGGTGCCGCGCGCCGCCGATCCGGCGACGTGCACCGAGGACGAGCTGGCGGGCGGCCCGAAGGCCTGCGCGACACCGGGGAATCTCGGCGGCTGGCTCGCGGCGCTCGAGCGGTTCGGCTCGATGGACCGCGCGCGCGTGCTCGCCCCGGCGATCGGGCTCGCGGAAGGCGGCGCGCCGCTCACGTTCAAGAACGTGGACTTCTTCGAGGCCGCGCGCGCCACGCTGGGGCGCTCGCAGGAGGCGCAGCGCCTCTACTGGGGCAACGGCGGCCCGCGCGCCGGCGCCGTGGTGACCTACAAGGAGCTCGCGGGGACGCTCCGGCAGGTCGTGGAAGGCGGGAGCGAGGTGTTCTACCGCGGGCCGATCGCGAAGGCGATCGCGCGCGCCGTGCGCGAGGCCGGCGGCTGGCTTGGCGAAGAGGATCTGGCCGCGTTCAAGCCTGAGTGGCGCGAGCCGGCGACGATCGCCTACCGCGGCCACGACGTCTACTCCGTCCCGCCGCCGTTCTCGGCCTTCCAGATGCTCGAGACCCTGAACGTGCTCGAGGGCTACGACGTGCGGGCGTGGGGCCACAACTCGGTGGACTACCTCCACCACCTGATCGAGGCGGTGAAGCTCGCCTCCGCCGACCGTCTCGCCTACGCCTACCGGCCCGACCCGCCGCTCCGCGGCCTCCTGTCGAAGACCTACGCGGCGTCCCAGCGCGCGCGCATCGACCCCGTGCGCGCGGGCGTGAGCGAGGGCGAGCGCTGGAGCCCCGTCCGGCTCCCCGGCCAGATCGCGGAAGGCCACCCCGCGGACTTCCAGAACGAGCACACGACCCACTTCGCGTGCGCGGATGCCTCCGGCACGGTCGTCACCGTCACCCAGACGCTCGGCGTGCCCTTCGGCTCGGGCTTCGCCGTGCCGGGCACGGGCCTCGTGCTCAACAACATCCTCAAGTGGATGGACCGCGATCGCGAGTCACCGAACGTGCTGCGCGCCGGGCGCAAGGCCGGCACCATGATGTCGCCGACCCAGGTCTTCCGCGACGGGCAGTTCCTCGTGTCCATCGGCACCCCGGGCTCGTACGGCATCCTCCAGACCACGCCGCAGATGCTCGTGAACGTGCTCGAGTTCGGCATGAACATCCAGGAGGCGATCGAGGCGCCGCGCGTGCGTGTCTACCGCGACCGGCTGGTCGACGCCGAGGCGCGCATCGCCGGCGAGACGCGCGTCGCGCTCGCGGGGCGCGGCCATCAGGTGAACGTGATCGACGAGTGGTCGTGGATCGTCGGTGGCGGGCAGGGGATCGTCCGCGACCGCGAGTCGGGCGCCCTCATGGCGGGCGCCGATCCGCGCCGCGACGGCTACGCCCTGGCGATCTGAGGCGCGGTCCCGCGCCTCAGAGGCGCGGCAGGAGCCACTCGACCAGGCTCGACGGCGCGCCGTGCACCGAGACGACGCGTGCCGCCTGCGCCACGAGCAGCGTGCCGGCCAGGGCGAGGCTGACCAGGGCCCCGAGCCGGGCCGCGCGTGACCAGCCCCGCTGAGGCCGGGAGAATTGCTCGAGGGTGACGGCCCCTGCCTGCCGGCTCCGCGACGTGGCCACCTGCCGAAGCTCGAAAGCCCGACGGCGTTCCTCTGCAGTCAGTCGGCTCATCCTTCGGCCCTCCTCCCCCTACCCGATGCAACTGAAGGGCCAAGCGGCGGGCAGCCTTACAGGTTGAGGACTTTCCAGGCACTGGCCAGTGTCCGAGACGGGAAGACATGGGTGATTCGCTTTCAGCCCCCGCCTGGCGGTGGCTCGTTTTTCACCACCTCGGCCTCCTGACGCTTCGTAACCAAGCGAAAGACAAGGCTGTCTACTCCTGGCACCGCGTATGCGGCGTCCCAGGGGAGTGGGCGCTCGACGCGTCCCGGGAGGTCAGGCGATGATCGGACGGACGCTCCGTATGGCGCTGATTTCGGCGCTCGTCGCGTGCGCCGGTCCGGCCGTTGCCTCTCCGACCCCCACCCCGGGCGATCCGGCACAGGCCGCGCGGGTCGAGCGTCCCTCCGCCACCACCATTGCGGCGATGGATGAACTCCTCGATCTCTCCGGGCTCAGGGTGCAGCTCGCGGCGATCTCGGCCCGGATCCGCGTCCAGTTCCTCAGTGCGCGGGGCGGGCTCTCCGCCCAGGACCCCGCGGTGATCGACCGGATCGCGGCGCGCCACTTCAGCGCCGAGGTGCTCTACGCGCGGATGCGCCTCGAGCTCGAGCTTCGCCCCGACGCCGGCCGGCTGGAGGGCGCGCTCGCCTGGTACCGCTCGCCGCTCGGGCGCCGGATCACGCGCGCCGAGATGGCGGCGATAGCGTCTGACGGCGAAGAGGCGAGCGTCGCGTTTCCGTCAGATCTGCGGATCGAGGTGATCCAGCGGATCGACGCGAGCGGTGGGGCGGCGGAGACCGCGGTGGACGTCACGCTGGCCATCGTCCGGAGCCTCACTCGCGCGCTCGAGCCCTTCCGACCGGCGCATCTCCGGCAGACGCCGGACCAGCTCGAGGCTCAAATCGCGCGCGTCCGGACCGGGGCGCTCGCGCCCATCCGGATCGCGTGCCTGCAGAACATGCTCTTCGCCTATCGCGACCTGGACGACGCCGAGCTCGTCGAGTACGCGCGGTTCCTGGAGTCTGCGGCGGGGCAGTGGTACGCGGCGACGATGAACGGCGCGCTCGTGAGCGCGGTGGGTGTCGCCGCTGAGCTCGCCGCCGTCGAGCTCGTCACGCTCCTGCCGCAGATATCGGGCGGCCTCCGCTAGACGCCTCCCTAGCCGTTTGACTCTCCTCCGGGCGCGTGCTACCAGATGGGCCAGTCCGTCGAGCGAAGGAGGCCCACATGGCGGTCTACACGAGCGCAACTTGAAGGGCATCACGATGGATCAGCTCGCGGCCGCGCAGGGCCGGGCGATCGACGCCGGTAAGACGATGACTGCTCAGGGCAAGGATGTTCGCTACATCCGCAGCCTGTTCGTCCCGGGAGAGGCGCGGTGCATGTGCCTGTTCGAGGCGCCGAACCCGCAGAATGTCAAGGAGCTGAACGAGACCGCCCAGATCCCGTTCTCCCGGATCGTGGAGGCGATGGATCTAACGCCGTAAGCGCCGCTTCGGCCTGTCCGATCCAGCGTCTCATGTCCATCGCGGTGAGGAGCTCCATCGCGGCGGCCAGCTCCCGACGCGCCTCCTCCAGGCTCCCCCGCTTCAGGTGTAGCTCGCCGAGGGCCAGGCGGCAACGGGCGAGGAGGGGCCGCATCCCGAGCTCCGCGGCCCGAGCGATCGCCCGCCGGTAGTCGTCAGCCGCACGATTGACGGCGGCCGGCTCGCGTTGCGCCGCGACCTCGGCGACGCTGCGGAGGGCGTACGCCTCATGGCCGAGTTCGTTGCGCTCGCGCGCGAGCTCGAGCGCGCGCGCGGCGAGCGAGGTGGCTTCCTCCAGACGACCCGCGAGGAGGTAGGCCTCAGCCAGGTGGGCGAGTCTCAGCGCGTGCCCACCCCTCCGGGACGTGGTTTCACCCACGGCCTCCTCGAGCAGCGCGACGGCCTCATCGGCGCGTCCGGAGAGCGCGTGCGCATAGCCGAGGGGCGAGGCGACGGCCGAGAACCACACCGAGAGATTGCCACTGCGACAATGATCGAGCGCGCGGTCCAGCACCTCGATCGCGTCCTGCGCGTTGCCCCGCCGGAGATGGAGGAGTCCGAGGCCGAGTGAGGCTGTCACCAGCTCGAACGGCTCGCCGGCCGTGCGCGCGGCGTGAAGCCGCTGTTCCGCGCGCGCGAAGCCTTCGGCGAACTCTCCGAGCTCGGCCAGGCACCAGGCGAGCCAAGTGCGAGAGAGCACCAGGAGCGCCGATCCTCCGAGTCTCGCGCTCGCCGGCGAGCCCTCGATGAACTCGAGATTCCTCCGGTTGCAGTCCGCGGCGCGCCCGTAGTCGCCCCGGCTGGCGTGGAGCTGGCCGAGGTGGAAGAGCGTCGAGAGCTTGAGATCGGCGTCGTCGAGCGTCTCGGCGATGGCGAGGGCGCTCTCGCCCGCGGCGCGCGCGCTCTCGTGCTCGCCGACGCCCAGGAAGTAGTTGACAAGGTAGGAGTGCACCCTCCCGAGCCTCGGCTGGTCACCGAGCGCTTCCGAGAGCGTCAGCGCCTCACGCAGGCACTGGGCGATCCGCGCCTGCTCCCCGAGCGGGAAGAGGGCATTGCGCAGGTCAAGACGCAGGTCGATCGCCGCTGCGAGCGTCTCGCGGCCCTCGGGAAGATGGCCGAGCGCGTCGAGCGCCTGCTCGAAATACGCCGCTGCCTCGCGGTTCGCCGATCGCTGGAACGCGTTCAGGCCCGCGCGATGCAGGTACGCGACCGCCCGATCCCATACCTCGCCGCGGAGCGCGTGCTGAGCCAGGCGCTCGATCTGCTCGGCCGTGCGATCGCCGTGCAGCCCCTCGATCGCCTCGACGATGCGACTGTGGAGCGCGCGCCGCTGCTCGTGAAGGAGACCGCCGTACGCGACCTCGTGCGTTAGGGCGTGCTTGAACGTGTATTCGAGGTCGGGGAAGAGGCTGGTCTCGTACAGGAACTCGGCGGCCTGCAGATGGGCCAGGCTGCGTCGGAGCTCTTCCTCGGGACGCTCGACGACCGCCTGGAGCAGGGCGAGCGGCACGTTCTTGCCGATCACGGACGCCTCCTGGAGCAGTCGCTTGTCGTCGGGCGGGAGCCGATCGATGCGCGCCGCGAGAATGGCCTGCGCCGTCGACGGGATCTGGATCTCCAGCGTCGACCTCACCCGGCGATAGGCCCCGGGGGCGCCCGCCAGGACGCTCGTCTCCACGAGCGTCCTGATGCTCTCCTCGAGGAAGAACGGATTGCCTTCGGTCCGCTCGATGAGGAGTCGCTTGAGCGGCGCGAGCTCGGCGTCTGCGCCCAACAGACCGTTCAGCAGCTCGTCGGCGCTCTCTGGCGCGAGCGGGTCGATCCGGAGCTGGCGGTAGTAGGTCTTGCCGCCCCAGGGATGCTGATACTCGGGCCGGTAATTGACGAGCAGCAGGATGCGTGTCGTCGGTAGGCTCTCGACGAGGCTGTCGAGGAGGGCTTGCGTTTCGGAGTCGATCCAGTGCAGGTCCTCGAAGACGAGAACCAGCGGCTGGCGCTGGCTCTCCCGGAGGAGCAGGCGCTTGATGGCGTCGAGCGTCCGCTGGCGGCGTTGCGGCGGCTCGAGTGCCTTCCACTGAGTGTCGTCGCCGCCGCCATCGAGCAGCTCGAAGAACGCGGGCAGGAAGGGCTCCAGCGTCCTGTCGAGCGAGAACAGCCTGCCGGTGATCTTCTCGCGCACCCGCTGGGCGTCGTCCCGCGCCTCGAGCTCGAAGTACGTGCGCAGCAGCTCGATGACCGGCAGGTACGGTGTCGCCCCGCCGTAGGACACCGAGGGGCTCTCAACGACCAGCCATCCCCGGATGCGGTACGATCGCGTGAACTCCCAGAAGAGCCGGGATTTCCCGACGCCGGCCTCGCCGACGACCCCGACGACCTGGCCGTGACCCGCTCGCGCCAGATCGAGGGCTCGCCCGAGCTGCTCCATCTCGACCTCGCGCCCGACGAAGGGCGTGAAGCCGCGCGCGGCGGCAGCCTGGAGGCGTGACCGCACGGGCCCGGCGCCGAGCATCTCGAAGACGGCCACCGGTGTCTCCAATCCCTTGACCGGCACGGGCCCGAGGGGCTTCACGTCGACGTAGCCCTCGGCCAGACGCAGCGTGTCCGACGTCAACAAGATTCCGCCCGGGCTCGCCAGCTGCTCCATCCGCGCTGCGAGGTGCGTCGTCTGGCCGACGGCCGTGTAGTCCATGTGCAGGTCGCTGCCGATCGCGCGGACAACGACGTCGCCCGAGTTGAGCCCCACGCGGATCGCGACAGCGACGCCGGCCGAGCGTCGAGCATCGTCCGCATAGCGCTTCACGGAGTCCTGCATCCGGAGCGCGGCGTAGCACGCGCGCACGGCGTGGTCCTCGTGGGCGAGCGGCGCACCGAAGAGCGCCATGACGCCGTCGCCCATCACCTGGTTCACCGTTCCTTCGTACCGGTGGACCGCCTCCATCATGCGCTCGAGAACCGGGTCGAGCAGCCGCCGCGCCTCTTCCGGGTCACGATCCGCGAGCAGCTCCATGGAGCCCTTGAGATCGGCGAAGAGCACGGTGACCTGCTTGCGCTCGCCCTCCAGTGCGCTCCGTGCCGTGAGGATCTTTTCGGCGAGATGCCGTGGCGTATAGGCGTCGGGCGAGCCGAATCGCGGTGCGGCAGCCGGCGCCGGCTCGCCAAGGAGCACGCCGCAGCCGCCGCAGAACCTCGCGACGGGCTCGTTGGCGAAGCCGCACGCGGGGCAAGCCAGCGCGAGCCGGGCTCCGCACTCGCCACAGAAGCGCCGCGCCGGGCTGTTTCCCACTCCGCAGCGGGGACAATTCACGCCGCGGGTCCCGTGCTACGCGCGCCGGTCGACGCGCGCGCGATGGGCGCGGTAGGCGGCGAAGACGCGCTGGTTCATCTCCCGGCACGCGGCGCGGGCCCGTGCCTGCGCCTCCCGCGTGGCCGCGAGCAGGGTGAGGGCCTTCCGGCCGATCGCCGCGTGGCGGTACTCGTCGGGCAGGATCTGCGTCCGGTAGAGCTCGGCCGTCTCCGGATCCACGTCGCGCGCGAGATCGATCAGCGTCTCGAAGCCGTCGCACGACTGGGATTCCCCGGCGAACTGGAACATCGCGAGCTTCTCGAGCGTGGGGCGCGTGCGGCAGGCGATCAGCCAGTCGAAGAGCGCCTCCCACTCGGGGAGCGGACGGTAGGCATCCGGGTCCTCATCGAGGTCCCGGAGGCGGCGGCGCAGGAGCTGGTAGTGGCGCTGCTCGTCGTCGAGCTGGCCCGGCAGGAGCTCGCGGAGCTCCCGCTCGGGCACGTGCGGGATCCACGCGGCGATCAGCTCGACGGAGCGGAGCTCGTTGTAGACGCCCTGGCGCATGCGGTAGCGGATCTGCTCGAGCCGCGCGGCGGGCGGCGCGGCGGGATCGAGGCGGACGTCGCGGCCCTGCCAGAACGCCGCGTTCTCCCGGGCGAGCTCGCTGACGAACTGCCGCGTCGGGCTCGCGGCCCCGCCGCTCACGGCTTTCGGAAGACGATCGCGCCGAAGAAGGACTCGGCCGTGGAGTGCGTGTCGTCGGAGTCGATCGCGATCGAGACAACGCCGGGGTTGTCCGGCTCCTCGCCGTAGATCTTCCGGTAATCCTCGACGACGTTGCGCCGCTCGGTGAGCCACTTGCCGAGCTCGCCGGGCCCGGACCGCACCACGACGTACGTGACGGTGGACGTCTTCTCGCTCTGGACGAAGAGACCCTGGGGCGCCGTCGTGTCCCAGATGTACCCGATGATCCGCGAGCGCACGGCCTGCGGAAAGCGCGGCCACGTGACGTAGAGCTGGGCGGCCTGATCGTCCGTGTACTTGCTACGGGAGTCGGCACCCTTCGGGAGCGTCACGACCTTCCAGCTCCATTCGAGGATGGGCGTCTCCTTGAGCTTGACCTTGCCCTTGATGTCCTTGCTGACCGTCGAGCTCTCGTCCGCGCTCTGCAGGTGCAAGGCGCGGCGCCCGTCGTCGTTCGCGACCGTGAAATCGTGCTTCGGGAAGCCCCACGTCTGGCCGCCCTTCCAGTCGTCGGGGATCCCCTTGGCGCCGACGGCGAGCCTCGTCCAGTCCTCGACGACGGCCAGGTCGGCCGCCCACGCGACGACGGCCAGCAGCAGCGACAGCGCGAGCACCACGGTTCGGCTCAGCATGGGGACGTCCTCATGGGCGCATCCCACGGGTTTTGACGCCGAGCCGGGTCGCCTCATTCTCGCGGGCCCGGGATCCCAGCCTCACAGCGGAGCCTATGATACCTTCATCCCGTGTCCGGCATCGCCGCTTCCCTGCGCGTGGACAAGTGGCTCTGGGCGGCGCGCTTCTTCAAGACGCGGAGCCTCGCCGCGGCCGCGTGCGCGGGCGGCAAGGTGGACGTCAACGACGAGGCCGCGAAGCCGGCGAAGGCCGTGCGGGCGGGGGACCTCCTCCGCATCACGCTCCCGCGGGACAAGCGCATCGTGAAGGTGCTGGCCCTCGCCGATACGCGCGGCCCCGCGCCGGTGGCCCGCGCCCTGTACGACGACCTGACGCCGCCGGCGCCGCCGCGGGGCCGGCGGGCGCCGCCGCCCTACCGCCCGCCGGGCGCCGGCCGGCCGACCAAGCGCGAGCGTCGCGAGCTTCAGCGGCTCCGAGGCTGGTGAGTCAGCGGGTTGACGACCTCGATCTCGCGGAAGCGCGCGAAGTCTCTCTCATTGGCAGTGTAGAGACGGCCAATCCGATGACTCAGCATCGTGCCGACGATCTGGGCGTCGAAGACCACCACGCCGCGAAGCCGGTACTTGCGGGCGAGCGCGAACGTCAGGTCCAGAGCCACCGCATCCACCGGGAGTTTGACGAGCTTCTCTGCGTCGAGCAGGCGGCGCCCCTCGCGAGCGGCTTGATGCGGCGTGAGTGGTCGGGCGGCGTTCTTCGTGACGGCCGAATAGAATTCCGTCAGCACCTGATACGAGCAGTGCCCTTCCAGCTCTCCCGCATCGATCCGTTGCAGAACTTCGGTTGCGGCCCCATGGAACGGACTCAGGCGGTCCAGCGCGTACACGAAGAGGTTGGTGTCAACGAAGACCTTCATAGATCACGCGTCGTGTGAGCAGACGGGGTGCGCCGAGCCTGTACGCACCGAGCGCCAGTCGGCGTCGCTTGCCGCGCGGGCGGCCGCCTTCCAGCCATTCTTTCAAGAGACCCTGGATCACCTCGGTGAGCGTTCGTTGCTCGTGCGCCGCCTTGATCTTCGCGCGACGCTTTATCTCGTCGGGAATCTCGAGATTCAAACGTGCCATGCGCGTGCCCTCCGCATCATGATTTCATCATATCGTCACTGATCTCGGGTTCCCAGCTCATGATCGCCGCTATGATACCTTCATCCCGTGCCGGAGGCTCCCGCTTCCCTGCGCGTGGACGAGTGGCTCTGGGCGGCGCGCTCTTCAAGACGCGGAGCCTCGCCGCGGCCGCGCGCGCCGGTGGCAAGGTGGACGTGAACGACGAAGCCGCAAAGCCGGCGAAGGCCGTGCGGACGGGGGACCTCCTCCGCATCACGCTCCCGCGGGAGAAGCGCAGCGTGAAGGTGCTGGCGCTCGCCGCCACGCGCGGCCCCGCGCCGGTGGCCCGCGCCCTGGACGACGACTTGACGCCGGCGGCGCCGCCGCGGGTCCGGCGGGCGCCGCCGCCTTACCGTCCGCCGGGCGCCGGCCGGCCGACCAAGCGCGAGCGTCGCGAGCTCGAGCGCCTGAGAGGATTCTGAGATGGAGACCTACGACTGGCACGCGATCGTGGACGGGCTCAACCGGCGTCTTCGCTTGCGGTCCATACCCATCGGTATGAAGCTCTTCGAGACCGTGGAGGCGATGGAGGCGATCCCGAAGATCCGCCGGCCGAGGGCCAAGCACACGACCGACCAGATCGTGGCGCAGGCCCGGCAGCTCGGCTGGACGGTCGGCGTCACGATGGCCGACCTCGTCGGCGCCCAGTGCGGGGCCGTGATCGGCCTCCACCCCCAGGACGAGGAGTGGCTGTCGGGCAACCGCATGGCGGGCGTCTGGTTCAAGACGAAGGAGGACGCGAGCCTCCATCAGCACGCGATGGACTGCGTGCCGTACGGGCGCTACCGCGCGATGGCCGTCTCGCCGCTCACGTCCGGGCGGCTCGACCCGCCGGACATCTGCCTGATCTACGGCACGCCGGGGCAGATGATCTTCTTCATCAACGGGCTCCAGTGGACAGGCTACAGGAAGCTCGCCTTCACCTCGGTCGGCGAGTCGGCGTGCGCCGACTCGTGGGGGAAGGCGCTGAAGACCGGGGAGCCGGCGCTCACGATCCCGTGCTACGCCGAGCGGCGGTACGGTGGGGTCGCCGACGACGAGCTCCTGATGGCGATCGCGCCGAGCTTTCTGCCCGGGGTGATCGAGGGGCTCGCCGCGCTCTCGAAGAACGGCCTCCGCTACCCGATCCCGCCGTACGGCATCCAGTCGGACGCTGCCGCGGGGCTTGCCGTGAGCTACGCCGACAAAGACAACAAGGGGGCGTGATGGGGCTCATCGGCCGGATGTTCGAAACCTTCCGCGTCAGCCGCGACGACAAGATCAAGCACCTCGAGCGCGTGCCGATCTTCGAGGACTGCACGATGAAGCAGCTCCGTCGCATCGCGGATATCTCGACGATCGTCGAGGTGCCGGAGCGCACTGTGCTCTGCCGGGCCGGCGAGCCGGGCGAGGAGTTCTTCGTCCTCATCGACGGCACGGCGCTCGTGACACTCTCGCCCCAGCGGAGGGGTCGCATCAGCCCCGGCGAGTTCTTCGGCGAGATGAGCCTCCTCGACGGCGAGCCGCGCTCAGCGACGGTCAAGGCCGAAACCGACCTGCGCCTGCTCGTCATCGACCGGAGCCACTTCTGGGCGCTCCTGCGCGAGGTGCCGGAGCTGACGGAGCGCATCCTCGTCACGCTCTCGAAGCGCGTCCGGAACACCCAGCGGATGCTGAGCGGCTAGCCTGCGTTCGTCACGCACGCGCGGGCGGACGGTGCCGCGAGGAGAGCAGCCCTGGGAGGGGTCGCTCGACCACGAGGTCGGTGGCCGCGCGTCCCGTCGCGGCTGGGCTCCATCCTGCGCGCGGGGTCCGGGGCCACGCGGCGGGAACGGGTCTCGTCGACCCCTCCCAAGGCTGCTCTCCTCACGCCACCGTCCGCCTCCACGGGGACCGGTCGTGAATAATGCGGGCTAGAACGTCAGCTTGTCGCCCGGGCTGATCGGGAAGACCTGCGTCGGCGTCTGACCGAGCGCCGCCTGATACTCGGCGGGCGTGCCGCGCAGCACCGGGAACGTCCCGTAGTGGAACGGGATCGCGTACTTCGGCTTCAGCATCTCGCGCGTCGCGTACGCGGCGTCGCGCGGGTCCATGACGAAGTGGCCGCCGATCGGGACCATGACGAGGTCGGGCTTGTAGTACTCGCCGATCAGCCGCAGGTCGCCGAAGAGCCCCGTGTCTCCCATGTGGTAGAGCTTGAACCCATTCTCGAACTCGACGATGAAGCCGCACGGCTCGCCGCCGGGGTACGTCGTCCGCTTCTTCGTGGCCGGATCGACGACCGCGACCTCGGACGAATGCTCGGCACGCACCTGGGTGACCGTGATCTGGGGGCCGAGCGGGTTCACGCGGCCGCCCTTGCCGAAACGCACGGCCTTGTCGGGCGCCACCCAGCCGAGGTCCAGCATAGTGTCGATGAGCCCCGCGGGCCCGAGCACCGTCGCGCCCGTCCGCCGGGCCAAGTCGGTGGCATCACTCGATCCATCGGAGCGACCCAAGTTCCCGACGTGGTCGGTGTGGCCATGGGTCACGAGGATCACGTCCACCTTACCGAGCGCGTCGAGGTTCTTGTACTGCTGCGGCGTCTTCGGGTTGTTGGTGAGGAACGGGTCGATGACGATCACCTTGCCGGTGAGGGTTGTCAGCTTCGTGGCCGCCTGGCCGAGCCAGTGCACCTCGACCTTCGCCGTCTGCGCCCAGGCGGGTTCGGCGGCGATCGTGTAGGTGAGCGCCCCGGCGGCCAGCTTCAGGAAGTCGCGTCGCTCCATGTCCATGGCCATCTCCTCCCCGGTGAAAGTGAGGCGAACGATACCACAGGAACTCCCCGTAAGCCTGCCCAACGACGCGGGCTCGATGATTGAGGGCCGGAAAAATAAAGCCCCACCCAAGGCCCGAAGACGTCGAGTGGGGGTGAAATGCGCCTGAAGCATGCGTTGCGCGGGGCGCGCGATTCTGCTACCGTCGCCTCGCAGTTCGCGCCCGGGATGCCCTTGAAGGGCCCAGGGAAGGCGGTATGGAAGCCGCCGCGACCCCGTCACTGTAATCGGGGACGAAACCCGCGAGAGCCACTGGCCGGTACCGCCGGGAAGGCGCGGGGAGTAGGACGATCCGAGAGCCAGGAGACCTGCCCGGGCGCGCACCTGAAACCGGTCTTCGCGGGAGGACCCGGGGGTCATGGCCTCATCGCTCTTCATCCTCGGCGGCGCGCGCAGCGGCAAGAGCCGCTTCGCCGTCGCCGAACAGCCGTTGCGCGGGCGCGTCGCCTTCGTCGCCACGGCGCAACCGGGCGACGGCGACATGGCGCGCCGGATCGCGCGCCACCAGGCCGAGCGGCCCCGCCACTGGACGACGGTCGAGGCGCCGTACGATCTCGTCGCGCGCCTGACCGAGGTCGAGGCGCAGCACGACGCGATCGTGGTGGACTGCCTCACGCTCTGGGTGTCGAACCGTCTTCTGCGCGGCGACGGGGACGACGCGATCCTCGACGAGGCCGAGGCGCTCGGGAAGCTGATCGAGCG
>JACPCG010000006.1 GCA_016179925.1 Candidatus Rokuibacteriota bacterium
ATGAAGATGGAGATCCCCGTGGAGGCGCCGCGGGCCGGCTCGGTCAAGGAGATCACGGTGCAGGAGGGACAGACCGTCCAGGAAGGCGACACTGTAGCCCTGCTGGACTGAGGAGGCATGCGATGAGTGACGCGACGGCTCTCGATCTCGTGCGCGGGCTCTACGATTATCACCGGTGGGCGAACCGGCGCCTGTTCGACGTGGCGACGGCGCTCGGCGAGGACCTCGCCTCCCGCGACGTGGGCAAGCAGTTCAGCTTCCCGACGATCAAGCGGATGTTCGGGCATCTCTATGGGGCGGACTGGGTCTGGCTCTCGCGCTGGAAGGGAACCTCGCCGACGAAGCTGCCGGGAGCGGAGTTCCCGACTCTTGCGTCGATCCGGGCGCCGTGGGATGAGCTCGAGAAGGAGCAGCGGGCCTTCGTCGAGGCGCTGACTCCCGCCGACCTCGCCCGGGTGGTCGAGTACAAGAACACCGAGGGCAAGCCGTTCAAGCTGGTACTCTGGCCGCTGCTCCAGCACGTGCCGAACCACGCGACCCACCACCGGAGCGAGCTCGCGACGATGATCACGATGATCAGCGGCTCGCCCCCGGACACGGGCATCAACGAGCGATCGCATGGGCATGAAGGAACTCGTCGACGAGCTGGCGGCCAAGCGCACCAGGATCCGCCGGATGGGCGGGGACGACGCCGTCGGAAAGCAGCACGCGGCCGGCAAGCTTACGGTGCGCGAGCGCATCGACCTGCTCTTCGATACGGGGAGCTTCAGCGAGATCGGCGTCCAGGCGACGCACGCCGGGATCGCCCCCGACATGGCCGGCAAGGAGACGCCGGCCGACGGCGTCGTCACCGGGTTCGGCAAGATCAACGGCCGGCTCGCCTCGGTCATCGCCTACGACTTCACGGTGATGGCGGGCTCGATGGGGCGCACCGCGGAGATCAAGTGTAACCGCACGCGCGAGATCGCCTACACCAAGCGCATGCCGATGATCTGGCTGATCGACTCGGCGGGGGCGCGGATCCAGGAGGCGATCGGTTCCAAGAGCTTCGCCGGCTCGGGCCTGCTCTTCCGCGAGGAGTCCATCATGTCGGGCGTCGTCCCGCAGGTGGCGGCGATGATGGGCCCGGGAGCTGCGGGGACTGCGTATATCCCCGCGCTCGCCGACTTCGTCCCGATGGTGAAGGGGACCAGCAACATGGCGCTCGGCGGGCCGCCGCTCGTGAAGGCGGTGGTGGGCGAGGACATCACCGCCGAGGAGCTGGGCGGCTCGAAGGTCCACTGCGAGATCTCGGGCTGCGGCGACCTCGAGGTGCCGGACGACAAGGCGTGCCTCCAGGCGATCAAGGATTATCTCTCCTACTTCCCGTCGAACAACACCGAGCGCCCGCCGGTGATCCCGTGCGACGACCCGGCCGACCGGCGCGACGAGAGCCTGCTCGCGCTCGTGCCCGACAGCCCGCGGCGCGCCTACGACGTGAAGAAGGTCATCCGCGCCGTCGTGGACCACGGCGTGTTCTTCGAGATCAAGCCCGCGTGGGCCAAGAACGTCGTCGTGGGATTGGCCCGGCTCGCCGGCGCCCCGATCGGGATCGTGGCGAACCAGCCGATGGTGCTCGGCGGCGCGCTCGACGTGGATTCGGCGGACAAGGCCGCCCGGTTCATGCTGCTGTGCGACGCCTTCAACATCCCGCTCGTGTTCCTGCAGGACGTCCCCGGCTTCATGGTCGGCTCCAAGGTGGAGCGCGCCGGCATCATCGGCGCCAAGATGCTCTACGCGGTGAGCGAGGCGACGGTGCCAAAGCTGACGGTGGTCATGCGGAAGGCCTACGGCGCGGGCTACTTCGTGATGTGCGGCCGCGGCTACGAGCCCGACCTGATCGTGGCGTGGCCAACGGCGGAGATCAGCGTCATGGGGCCCGAGGGCGGGACCAACATCATCTTCCGCCGGGAGATCGCCGCCGCGGCGAACCCCGACGAGGAGCGCGCCCGCCGGGTCGAGGAGTTCCGCAAGCTCATCAACCCCTACATGGCCGCGGGCGCCGCGCTGATCGACGACGTCATCGACCCGCGCGAGACCCGCCCCGTCCTCATCCGCGCGCTCGAGATGGCGCGGACCAAGCAGATCCCGCGCCCCTGGAAGAAGCACGGCGTCATGCCCGTCTGAGCCCGTCGCTACCGCTGCTTTTGCAAGGCGAGGGAGTAGCTAAACACGGCGGCAACCCAAACGAACAGCTCGGTAAAGAGCGCCACAGGCGCCTCCCTTGCTTCGAGTCAATAATCCCGCTTCGGTGGTCTCCGCGGCAGCCTGGGAGTACTACGTCGGGAACTTCGCACCGAACTTGGACATGACTACGGCGGCCGGCTGATGGGGGGCCCTTTCGGGGCCCCCCAGTTCGGTCAGTTCTCGACGAACGCCTTGAGGTTGCGCCCGCGCAGCGGGTGGCGGAGCTTCCGGAGCGCCTTGGCCTCGATCTGCCGGATGCGCTCGCGCGTCACGTCGAAGCGCTTGCCGACCTCCTCGAGCGTGTGCTCGCCCTCCTCGCCGATCCCGAACCGCAGGCGCAGGATCTCCTTCTCCTTGGGGGAGAGCATGGAGAGCGCGCGCTCGACCTGGGTCGTGAGGTCCCGGTTCAGCAGCGACTCGGTCGGCGCGCTCGTGGACTTGTCCTCGAGGAAGTCGCCGAGCTCGGAGTCCTCGCCGATCGGCGTCTCGAGCGACAGGGGCTTCCGCGACGACTCGAGGATGAGCCGGACCTTCTTCGCCGGCACGCCCGTGCGCTGGGCGAGCTCCTCCGGCGTCGGCTCCCGGCCCATCTCATTGAGGAGGTTCCGGTTCACCCGCGAGATGCGGTTGAGCGTCTCGACCATGTGCACCGGGATCCGGATCGTCCGCGAGTGATCGGCGATCGCCCGGGTGATGGCCTGGCGGATCCACCACGTCGCGTACGTCGAGAACTTGAAGCCGCGCCGGTACTGGAACCGGTCCACCGCCTTCATGAGGCCGATGTTGCCCTCCTGGACGAGGTCGAGCAGCGAGAGGTCGCTGCCGAGGTAGCGCTTGGCCACCGACACGACCAGGCGGAGGTTCGCCTCCATCAGCTCGCGCTTGGCCTGGCGGACGACGCGATCGCTCCGGTCGATCTGCTCGAGGAGCTGGCCGAGCTGCCGCCGTGGGAGCCCGGCGTTCTTCTGGAGCTCCCGGAGCTCGCGCGCGGAAGCCGCCGTCCGGGCGCGCCGCGTCTCGCGGGCGAGCTCGGCGATGCGCTCCCGGCGGCGCTGCACGTTCGCGACGATCTCGTCGATGAGCGCGGGCTTGAGCGGCATCTCGGCGACGGTCTTCTGGATGGACTCGCGGCACGCGGCGATCGTCTTCGCCCGGGTGGCGCGGGTGGCCTTCGCGCGGGGCTTGTCGCCGAGCCTTCCCTCGAGCCGCGCGAGCTTCCGCTCCAGCCGCCGCAGCCGCGCGAACGCGGCCAGCACCGGCCGGATCTCCTTTGCGTCGAGCTCGCCGCCCTCCGCCAGCACGATCACGTCGTCGGCGGGGATCTCCCCGCGGCGCAGCGTGTCGCCGACCTCGAGGAGCGCCTCGAGCGCCATCGGGATGGCGACCAGCGTCCGCCGGAGCGCGATCTGCCCCACCTCGATGCGGCGGCCGATCTCGACCTCCTGCGCCGCGGTCAGCAGCGAGACCTTGCCGATCTCCTTGAGGTAGAGGCGGACGGGATCCTCGCCCCTCAGGGTTCCGGGAGCGTAGGTCCCCTGGACGGCCGGCCGCGCGGTCTCCTCGGCTTCCTCCTCGAGGACGACGGCGGTCTCCGGCTCCTCGGCCGAATTCAGCGCCCCCGGCGCCATCGTCGTGGCCCCGAGAGCTACACCGTGGGTGCTTTCCCTGAATGTCATCGTGTCACCACGTTAGTTGGCTCGCTATTTAGATGCGGGCAGCCCTTCGAGCGTTTCCTCCATCCGCAACGCAAACCCGCAGATCGTACCAGCGATTCCCAGGGCTCACTGCGGGTGCTACCTGCCAGCCTCGGACCCATCCAGTCTCTCCGTTTCGACTGAAGGGTCTGGCTCATCTATTCAGCCCTGATAAGCTTGACAGGGTGAGCTCCCCGGAGAAGCCCCAGGGCCAGCCCGAGGCGACCGCGCCGCTCCAGGCGGAGGTGATTGCGGTCGGTTCCGAGCTCCTGCGGGGGCACGGGGAGCCCGGGTGGCGCTCGTGGAGGTCGGCACGAGCGGGGTGGCGACCGAGCGCCTCGCGAGCGCGATCCCTGACAGCTTCGCGGGGGCTGGCGGAGGCGGTGGCGCGCCGGTCCGGCGTCGCCGTGGGCGGGGCGACGCTGCTCGAGCCGGTGCCCGGCTCGTCGCCGCCGTTGACCCTGGCCGCGCTCGGTGTCGCGGTGAATGGACGGACCGAGGCGCGCGAGCACGGCCTCGGTGGTGACGCCGCCTCGGTGAGGATTCGCGCTGCGACCCCCCTGCTCGATCTCGTCCGACGGGCGCTCCCCGCCCGCGTCACGGCGCTCGATTGACAGCAGTCGCGCCGGGAAGGTAGAAGCTGAAAGCATGATCGCGCCCAGCGCGAGCTACAGCTTCACGATCCGGCTCCAGATCCGGAACCGCCCGGGCATGCTCGGCCGCGTGGCGTCTGCCATGGGCGAGGCCGGAGGCGACATCGGCGCGGTGGACATCGTCGAGACGACGCGCGAGCAGACGGAGCGCGACATCACCGTCAAGGCCCGCGACAGCATCCACGCCCAGAAGATCGTCGCCCGGCTCAAGCGCCTCGCGGGCGTCCGCGTCGTCAACATCTCCGACCGCACCTTCCTCATGCACCTCGGCGGGAAGATCGAGATCCGGAACAAGGTCCCGATCCGCACGCGCGACGATCTGTCGATGGCGTACACGCCCGGGGTCGCCCGCGTGTGCCTGGCGATCCGCGACGACCGGCAGCGCGCCTTCTCGCTGACGATCCGACAGAACACGGTCGCCGTGGTGACCGACGGCACGGCGGTGCTGGGGCTCGGCGACATCGGGCCGGAGGCGGCCCTGCCGGTGATGGAAGGCAAGGCGATGCTCTTCAAGGAATTCGCCGGCGTGGACGCCTTCCCGATCTGCCTCGGCACGAAGGACCCCGAGAAGATCGTGGAGACGGTGAAGCTCATCGCGCCGGGCTTCGGCGGAATCAACCTCGAGGACATTTCGGCGCCGCGCTGTTTCGAGGTCGAGGAACGTCTGCGGAAGGAGCTCGAGATCCCGGTCTTCCACGACGACCAGCACGGGACGGCCGTCGTCGTGCTGGCGGCGCTGCTGAACGCCCTCCGGATCGTCCGGAAGGACATCCGGCGGATCCGCGTCGTCGTCACGGGCGTCGGGGCGGCCGGCACGGCGACGATCAAGATCCTCCAGTCGTGCGGCGTGCCGGACCTGATCGGCGTGGACGAGCACGGGACCCTCCACCGGGGCCGGCAGAAGGGCATGGACTTCATGAAGCGGTGGGTCGCCTCGGCCACGAACCCGCGCCAGGTCGTGGGGCGCCTCGGGGACGCGCTCGGGGGCGCCGACGTCTTCATCGGCCTGTCCGTGCCCGGCATCCTGACCGTCAAGGACATCAAGAGGATGGCGCGCGACCCGATCGTGTTCGCCATGGCGAATCCGGAGCCCGAGATCCGGCCCGAGGAGGCCCTGAAGCACGTGCGGGTCATGGCGACCGGACGCTCCGATTATCCGAACCAGATCAACAACGTGCTGTGCTTCCCGGGCTTCTTCCGCGGCCTCCTCGACGCGCGGGCGCGCTCGGTCAACGACGAGATGAAGCTCGCCGCCGCGCGCGCGCTCGCCGCCTGCGTGAGCCCGAGCGAGCTCAGCGAGGAGTACATCATCCCGAGCGTCTTCAACAAGCACGTGGCGCCGGCGATCGCCGGGGGCGTGGCCCGCGCCGCGCACGAGACCGCGGTGGCCCGGCGCCGGCGACGCCTGGATCTCTCCGGCATCCGGTGACAGCGCTGCGCTGGTCGGTCGTCATTCCCGCGTTCAACGAGGCGGACCGCCTGCCGCGGTACCTGGACGAGGTCGTCGGCTATTTCGAGGGCCGGGGCGAGCCGTCCGAGGTGATCGTCGTGGACGACGGCTCGACCGACGGCACGCCGGAGGTCGTCGAGGCGCGGCACCACCCGTCGGTCCGCGTGCTCCGGCTCGGGCGGAACTCGGGGAAGGGGGCGGCCGTGCGCGCGGGCATGCTGGCGGCGCGCGGGGCCTTCAGGCTTTTTACCGACGCCGACGGCGCGACGCCCATCGCCGAGCTGAAGCGCCTCGAGCCCGCGCTGGCTGCCGGCGCGGATGTGGCGGTCGGCTCCCGCGTTCTCGTGGACCCGGCGGTGTCCGTGGCCGCGCGGCCGCACCGTGTCGCGGCCGGACGCGTGTTCAACTGGCTCGTCGCGCGGCTCGGCGTCCGGGCCGTGGCGGACTCGCAGTGCGGGTTCAAGGCGTTCACCGCGGCGGCGGCGGAGCGGTTGTTCGGGCCCCTCCGCACGCGGGGCTTCGGCTTCGACGTCGAGCTCCTGCTGCAGGCGCGGGCTGCGGGGTATCGTATCGTCGAGGTGCCGGTGAACTGGGCCGACCAGCCGGGCAGCAAGGTCACCGTCCTCCGGCACGGGCCGGGCATGGTGTGGCAGATCCTGCAGGTGAGGCTTCGCATGGGGAGGGCCGGGTGAGCTTCGCGCGTCGCATCCGGGAGATCGAGCCGTTCCTCGCCGTGGAAGTGGCGGAACGGGCGCTGGAGCTCGCGCGCTCGGGCGCCGACATCGTGCACCTCGAGTACGGCGAGCCGGACTTCGAGGCGCCCGCGGTGATCCGGGCTGCGCTCGAGAAGGCGGTCAGGGAGGGGCGCACGCGCTACACGCACAGCCTCGGCATCCTGCCGCTGCGCGAGGCCATCGCCGAGCACTACGAGAACACCTACGGCGTGGCCGTCTCGCCGGATCAGATCCTCGTGAGCGCCGGCACCTCCCCCGCGATGCTCCTCCTGTTCGGCCACCTCCTCGACCCGGGCGACGAGGTCGTCCTGAGCGATCCCTACTACGCGTGCTACCCGAACTTCATCCGCTACGCGGAGGGGCGGCCGGTCTAC
The DNA here is from genome assembly GCA_016179925.1 of Candidatus Rokuibacteriota bacterium. Taxonomy (GTDB): domain Bacteria; phylum Methylomirabilota; class Methylomirabilia; order Rokubacteriales; family CSP1-6; genus JACPCG01. The sequence continues at coordinate 7,132 of JACPCG010000006.1, forward strand.
GTCGGCACCACCGAGGAGGACGCCTTCCAGTACCGTCCGGAGGCGATCCGCGAGCGGCTCGGCCCGCGCACCAAGGCGATCGTGATCAACTCGCCCGCGAATCCCACGGGCACCGTGCTGTCGCCGGAGCGCATGGCCGCGATTGCCGAGCTCGCCCGGGACGGCGGGCCGTTCATCGTCTCGGACGAGATCTACCACGGGCTCAGCTACGCGGGGCGCGACCGCTCGATCCTCGAGTTCACGGACCGCGCATTCGTGCTGAACGGCTTCTCGAAGGCGTACGCGATGACCGGCTACCGGCTCGGCTATGTCATCGCGCCCTCGCCGCACATCCGCGTGCTCCAGCGGCTCTACGGCAACTTCTTCATCTCGACGAACGAGTTCGTCCAGTGGGCGGGGGTGACCGCCCTCCGCGAGGCGGGGGAGGAGAGCCGTCGCTTCCGCGCGGTCTTCGACGAGCGCCGGCGCGCGATGATCGCCGGGCTCCGGGCCATCGGCCTGGGCGTCGGCTTCGAGCCGACGGGCGCGTTCTACGTGCTCGCGAACGCGCGCCACTTGGGGAAGGATTCCGTGAGTCTCGCCTACGAGATTCTTGAGGGATGCCACGTCGCCGTGACGCCTGGCGCGGCCTTCGGCGCGAACGCCGAGGGGTATCTCAGGTTTTCCTACTCCACCTCGCTCGATCGCATCCAGGAGGGCCTCGCCCGCCTCGGCCGGTTCCTCGCGTCCCGACGGTGAGCACCGCCGACTGCCGCGCGTGCCATGGCCGCTGGCCCGATCCGGCGTGCCGGATCACCGACCTCGGCCTCACGGTCGCCTACCTGCACGACGACCAGTTCTTCCCCGGCTGGACGGTCCTCGTCCTCAAGCGGCACGCGACCGAGCTCTACGAGCTCACGCGCGAGGAGCGGGCGGGTCTCATCGACGAGGTGAGCCGGCTGGCGCAGGCCGTGGCGTCCGTCTACGGCGCCCGCAAAGTCAACTACTCCCTCCTCGGCAACCAGATCCCGCACATCCACTGGCACGTGACGCCCCGCCTCGCGGACGACCCCTGCCCGGGCGAGCCCGTGTGGAGCGTGCGCCACGAGCCCCGCCGGCTCGCCCCCGCCGAGCTCGGCGCGCGCCTCGGCGAGCTCCGCCGCGCGCTGGCAGGGGGCTGAAAAACTTGCAGGCTGCTCAAAAAGGTCCAGATGCAAGGCGGCGCCCGCTGGCCGCACGCGAGGCGTACTCCCTGTACGTTGAGCGTGCGGCCGAGGGGCCTACGTCGCCATTCACATGGAGGAGGACCGGCTCCACTGGTGGTTCCGGGGCCGCCTCGCCGTGATCACGGCCGCGCTCGAGCGCGCCCTTCCGCAGCGTCCGGTGCGCCTCCTCGAGCTCGGGTGCGGCACCGGCAACGTCCTCGGCGCGCTCGGCCGGTTCGGCGAGGCGGTCGGGATGGAGGCCCACCCGGACCTCGTGGCCGCCGCGCGCGCGGCGGGCCTCGACGTGCGCGAGGGCCGGCTGCCGGGCGATCTCGTGGTGGCGCCGGGCTGGGCGGAGGTGGTCCTCCTGCTCGACGTGCTCGAGCACCTCGCGGACGAGGCCGCCGCGCTCGCGACGGGCCGCCGGGCGCTCGCCGAGGGCGGCCTGCTGATCGCGACGGTCCCCGCGTACCAGTGGCTCTGGAGCGGCCACGACGTGGCGCTCGGCCACCGCCGGCGCTACACGGCCTCCCGGCTCCGCGCGGTCGTCGCGCTGCTCTTCCCCGCGCTCGCGCTGGCGCGCGCCTGGAAGCGGCTCGCCGGCGATACCACCCACGATCTGCGCCGGCCGGCGCCCGCCCTCAACCGATGGCTCGAGGGCATCTTCGCCCTCGAGCGCCACGTGGTCTCCCGCTGGGCGCTCCCGTTCGGCGCCTCGCTGCTGCTCGTCGCGCGGCGGTGACCTCCCCGCGGTTCCGGCCTCTCGGCGAGTGGGCGCTCGTGGGCGCGGTGTTCGCCGTGCTGGTCGCGGTCGCCGCCGTCTGGCTCGCGCAGGACCAGAGACCCCCCGAGTGGGACCACGCAAACCACCTCGAGCGCGTGGTCGCCTGCGCCCAGGACCTCGCCCGAGGTGACCTGCGCGCCATCCTCGAGCGCTCGGCGTTCTACCCGCCCCTCGTGATCTGCACCGCGGCCTTCGCGTACCGGCTGGCGCCGTCCGACGTCGCCGCGGCCCAGGCGATCGTGCTGGCGTTCCTGGGCCTCGGCATGGGCGCGGTCTACGTCCTGGGGCGGCGAGTCGCCGGCGGGGCCGGGGGCGTCGTCGCCGCGGTCCTCTTCGGGAGCGCGCCCTTCGTCGTCTTTTCGTCGCTCAGGTTCCAGCTCGACCTGCCGCTCGCCTCGATGGTCGCCCTGGCGCTCGTCGTCCTGCTCCGCGCCGAGGGCTTCAGCCACTCGGGCTGGTCGGTCGCCGCCGGCGTGGTCCTGGGCCTCGGCATGCTCACCAAGCCGCCGTTCGTGGTCTACGTGTTACCCGCCCTGGTCCTCGTGGCCGCCCGCATTCGCGCGCGCCGGGGGCTCGTCAACCTGGGGCTCGCGGCGCTGATCGCCGCCGCCCTCGCGCTGCCGTGGTACGGGCCCCGTCTCTTCGGGATCGCCCCCGGCATTGCCGCGCGCTCGTTCAGGCAGGCGGCGGAGTCGGGGCATCCCGACCCGCTCACGGCCGCCGCCCTCGCCTTGTATCCGACCTGGTTTCTGCCTCAGTTCGGCCTTGTCGCGGTGCTCCTCTTCGCGGTCGGCCTCGTGGTGGGCGTGCGCCGGGGCCAGTGGCTCCTGCTGGCGAGCGTGCTGGTCCCGCTCGCGCTCTTCATGCTGATCCAGAACAAGAATCTCCGTTACACGCTCCCGCTCTTGCCGGTCGCCGCCGTGCTGGCCGGCGTGGGGTTCAGCGCGCTGCCGCAGCGTCTCCGAACGCTGGCCGGCGCGGCCCTCCTCGCCGTCGCAGGGCTCCAGGTGAGCGCGACCACGTTCGGGGTGCCGCCCGTCCCGACCGTGCCGGGGCTCGGCGTCCCCTTCCTGCTCGAGTCGGCGCCGATGCGCGCGAATTGGCGCCACCGGGAGATTCTCGCTCGCATCGTGCGCGAGAGCGGTGGAGCCGCCGCCAGGGTGAGCGTCGTGCCGAACGACAACTTCTTTTCCGTGAGCAACTTCCGCTACTACGCCGTACGGGATGGGCTTCCGCTGGGCTGGGTGCGCGCCTGGGACGGCGAGCCCGTCGGCATCGCGTACATGATCCTCAAGACGGGCGACCAGGGGCCCCCGTGGACGGCCGCAAGACCCCGTCGCATCGCCGAGCGCCTGGCTGCTGATCCGCACCTGGCGCGCGTGTTTCCCGTCATCGGCGAGTTCCCCCTGCCCGACGGCTCGGTCGCGACCGTCAGGGCGCGGCGGATCTCCGCGGGGCCCCTCGTCTCCCCGGCGACGCTTGCCCGCGGCATGGAGCAGGCGATCCGGCGCAGCCTGACCGACGTGGCGCGGCGTCGAGCTCGAGGCCCGGGCGGCGACGTTCGGGGAGCTGTGGCGCCGGAACCCGGCGCTCCTCCGCGTGCGCGACCTCCGGATCGTCGTCGCCGATGCCCTCGTGAATCCGTTCAGCGCCCACGCGGCAGGCCGTCTCGACCCGCTCGACGCCGGACGGGTCAGGCTCGAGCGAGCAACGATTCTCGCCGAGGACTTTGCCGCCTTCCTCCGCGGCCTGAAGGGGTTCAGGAACGCGAGCGTCGCGCTCGGGCCCGGCGCGGCGGCCTTCGCGTTCAGCCAGCCCGGTCCAGACGTGACCGCGCGCGTGCGGCTCCTCCCGGCTCGCGATCGGCCGTTCGCGCTCGCGGCCGAGGAGGTCAGGCTCGGCGGCGTTGCCGTCCCCGGGGGGCTCGTGAACTGGGTGATCCGCAGTTATGATCCGTCGCTGAGACTGGCGGCGCGCTTGCCCGTCCCCGTCGAGGTGGGGCGGGTCGAGATCATGCCCGACGCAATCCGCATCTCGCCGAATCCCTGAACGGGGAGGCCGTCATGCCGGAGTCACTGGCTGGGAAGCAGGCGCGCGCGCGGAAGATCATCCCCGCCCTCAAGCGGGCGTATCCGGACGCGAAGGTCGCCCTCGACTTCGAGACGCCGCTCGAGCTCCTGGTCGCGACGATCCTCGCGGCCCAGTGCACCGACGAGCGGGTGAACCTGGTGACCCCCGCGCTCTTCACGAAGTACCGGAGCGCGCGCGACTGGGCGGCGGCCGACCAGGCGAGCCTCGAGCGCGAGGTCCATTCGACGGGCTTCTACCGGGCGAAGGCGAAGGCGATCGTCGGCATGGCGCGGGCGCTCGTGGAGCGTCACGGCGGCCAGGTGCCGCGCACGCGCGAGGAACTGACCGCGCTGCCGGGCGTCGGGCTCAAGACGGCGAACGTCGTCCTCGGCAACGCCTTCGGACAGCAGGCGATCGCCGTGGACACCCACGTGTTCCGCGTCTCGCAGCGCCTGGGCCTCGCCCGCTCGACGGACGCCGACGAGATCCACGACCAGCTCGCGGCAGTCCTGCCGCGCCGCGCGTGGACGCTCGCGAGCCATCTCCTGACGACCCATGGGCGTCGGACATGCTCGGCACGGACCCCGACGTGCCCGGCCTGCCCGGTCAAAGCGCTCTGTCCCTGGCCTGAGAAGACCAGGATTCGTTGACAGATCGCGTATCTTGCTTTAAAGTATCGTTTTGCGAATTTTTTCTGTCTGGACGCCTACTTAGAGGGGAGTCATGCCGACGCCGATGCCGAAGGAGAGCGAGATCGAGCGGAAGTGGTTCGTCGTGGATGCCGAGGGCCAGGTGTTGGGACGCCTCGCCAGCCGGGTCGCGGCGATCCTCCGCGGGAAGCACAAGCCCACCTTCGCGCCCCACCTCGATGTCGGCGATCACGTCGTCGTGGTCAACGCCGAGAAGATCCACCTCACGGGGCGCAAGCTCCAGGACAAGCGTTACCGCTGGCACTCCGGATACATCGGCGGCCTGCGCGACATCAGCGCGGAGACGATGTTGAAGAGCCATCCCGAGCGCGTCATCGAGTGGGCGGTGCAGGGGATGCTGCCGAAGAACCGGCTCGGTCGAGCCATGGCCAAGAAACTCAAAGTCTATCGCGGCGCCGCGCATCCCCACCAGGCGCAGCAGCCCGTGGCGCTGCCGGCCCCGACGCGCCGGACCGCGACAAACACCGCGGAGGTCCGCTGATGGCAGTGCTCGACAGGTTTTACGCAACGGGGCGGCGCAAGACGTCGGTCGCCCGCGTCTGGATCCGGCCCGGCTCGGGGCGCATCGTCGTCAATCGGCGCGCCTTCGATGATTACTTCCCGCGCGAGACGCTCCGCATGATCATCGCGCAGCCGCTGCAGGTGACCAACACGTTCGGTCAGTTCGACGTGCTCGTCACGGTCGGGGGCGGCGGCCCCACCGGCCAGGCGGGCGCCGTGCGCCACGGCATCTCGCGCGCCCTGGCCCGCTTCGACGACAAGCTGCGTCTGACCCTCAAGAAGGCCGGCCTGCTCACCCGCGATCCGCGGATGCGGGAGCGGAAGAAGTACGGGCAGCCGGGCGCGCGGCAGAAGTTCCAGTACTCCAAACGGTAGTGTCTGGGCGGCCCGACGTGGTGCGCGTGGCAGTTGCCGGGGCGAGCGGCTACATGGGGGCCGAGCTCCTGCGGCTGCTCCTGGTCCACCCGCGCGTCTCGATCACGGGCGTGACCTCCGACCGGCTCGCCGGCGAGCCGCTGGCCCGCGCGTATCCCCACCTCCGGGGGCTCACCGAGCTCAGCTTCCATGACCTCGACGCCGAGTGGCTCGCGGAGGTCGCCGACCTCGCGTTCCTCGCGCTGCCGCACATGGAGTCGCAGCGCGTGGTGCCGGTGCTGCGGCGGCGCGGCGTCAAGGCGATCGACCTGTCTGCGGACTACCGGCTACGCGATCCGAACGATTACGTGACCTGGTACAAGGCGCCGCACACGGATCCGGCCGGACTCGCCGAGGCCGTCTACGGGCTGCCCGAGCTCCACCGGAAGGCGATCGCCGGGGCGTCGCTCGTCGCCTCCCCCGGATGCTACCCGGCGGGCGCCCTGCTCGCGACGGCGCCCCTGCTCAAGCGCGGGCTCGCGAAGCTGGACGGCATCGTGATCGACGGCAAGTCCGGCGTCACCGGGGCGGGCGCCCAGGGGCGCAAGATCGACCCGATGTACCTCTATACCGAGGCCAACGAGAACGTGCAGGCCTACGGGATCGCGAGCCACCGCCACACGCCGGAGATCGAGCAGGAGCTCGGCGCGCTCGCGGGCGCGCCGGTACGGGTGTCGTTCACGCCGCACCTTCTGCCGCTCAACCGCGGGCTCTTCACGACGGCGTCGGTGCCGCTCGCGGGGGCGCTCTCGACGGCGGCGCTCCGCGACGTCTATCGCGAGTGCTACGCGGGTGAGCCGTTCGTCCGCGTGCTCGACGAGGGCGAGCGGCCGACGACGCGTGGCGTGGTCGGCTCGAACTACTGCGACGTCGCGGTGGTCGCGGACGCGCGCACGGGGCGGGCGGTCTGCGTGTCGGCGATCGACAACCTCGGCAAGGGCGGCTCGGCCAACGGCGTCCAGAACCTCAACGTCATGTTCGGCTGGCCCGAGCGCACGGGGCTCGACGCGCCGCCGGTCTACCCGTAGCGGGGGTTATTCATGATCGCCGCACGCGCGAGACGGACGGTGGCACACGGAGCGCAGCCTCGGGAGGGGTCGACGAGACTCGTTCCCGCCGCGTGGCCCCGGACCCCGCGCGCGGGATGGAGCCCCGCCGCACAGGGGCAGCGGACGCGTGCCGCGTGGTCGAGCGACCCCTCCCGAGGCTGCGCTCCGTGTGCCACCGTCCGTCTCCACGGGGACCGTCCATGAATCCTCGGAATAGCGGGAGGGCGGCGGCGGACCTCGACTGGCTCGAGGGCGGCATCACGGCGGTGCCCGGGATCCTCGCGGGGGGCGTGGCGGCGGGCATCAAGCCGAGCGGCAAGAAAGACCTCGCGCTGATCTACTCGTCCGCGCCGGCGCGCGTCGCCGCGGCGTTCACCTCCAACCAGGTGAAGGGCGCGCCCGTGCTCGTCTCGATGGAGCACGCGCGGGGCGGCCTGGCGCAGGCGATCGTGGCTTCGAGCGGCTGCTCCAACGTCTGCACCGGCGAGCGAGGCATCCGGGACGCACGGGAGATGACGAAGCTGGTCGGCGAGCTCCTGCGCATCCCGGCGACGCACGTGCTGGTCGCGTCCACCGGCGTCATCGGCGTACCGCTCCCGATGGACAAGATCCGCGCGGCGCTGCCGAGGCTCGTGAAGTCGCTGTCGCCGCAGGGCGGGCGCGTCGCCGCGGAGGCGATCCTCACCACGGACACCCGGCCGAAGGAGGCCGCGCTCCGGCTGGAGGTCAGCGGGCGGCCGGTCACGATCGGCGGCATCGCCAAGGGCGTCGGGATGATCGAGCCGCACCTGGCGACGATGTTCTGCTTCGTCGCCACCGACGCCGGGGTCGGCCGTGGCGCGCTCGGCGCCGTCGTCCGGCGGGCGGTGGACCGATCGTTCAACCGGGCGACCGTGGACGGGGACCAGTCCACGAGCGACACCGTGGCGGTGCTCGCGAACGGCCTCGCCGAGAACACGCCGCTCGAGGCCGGGGGACGCGGGCTCCGCCAGCTCGCCGCGGGCCTCGAGGCGCTGATGACGAAGCTGGCGCGGATGCTCGTCGCCGACGGCGAGGGCGCGACGAAGCTCGTCTCGATCACGGTCCGCGGCGCGGCCAGCCGGCGCGACGCGCTGCTCGCGGCGCGCAGCGTGGCGAACTCGCCGCTCGTGAAGACGGCGATCTACGGGCAGGACCCCAACTGGGGCCGGATCATGATGGCGCTCGGGAAGTCCGCGGCCCGCGTGGACCAGGAGAAGGTGTCGATCGCGTTCAACGACGAGCCGGTCGCCGTGCGCGGGATGCTCAAGGAAGGCGTGCGTCTCGAGCGCGTTCGCGAGATCATGGGAGGCCAGGAGTACGACATCGCGATCGACCTGGGGCTGGGCCGGGGCGAGGACCGCGTCTGGACCTGCGACCTCAGCGAGGAGTACGTGCGGATCAACGGCAAGTACACGACGTAGCATCACCATCACGCACGCCGCGCGTGAATCGGTCGGAGATCATCTCCGGAGCGCGGCGGAGGCGAACCGAAGGAGGATCCATGGCCCCGTTGACGATGAAGGAGCTGCTGGAGGCCGGCGTGCACTTCGGCCACCAGACGAAGCGCTGGAACCCGAAGATGCAGAAGTACATCTTCGGCGAGCGGAACGGTATCTACATCATCGATCTGCAGAAGACCCTCAAGAAGTTCCGCGAGGCGTACGCGTTCATCCGCGATCTCGCGTCCGGAGGCGGCACGGTCCTGTTCATCGGGACGAAGAAGCAGGCGCAGGAGACCGTGTTCGAGGAGGCCGCCCGCTGCGCGATGTTCTACGTGAACCAGCGGTGGCTGGGCGGGACGCTGACGAACTTCGCGACCATCCGCAAGTCCATCGCCCGCCTGAAGAAGCTCGAGGAGATGAAGGAGACGGGCGAGTACGAGCGGGTGCCGAAGAAGGAGGCGCTGGAGCTCGACCGCGAGCGCGAGAAGCTCGAGAAGGCGCTCGTCGGCATCAAGGCGATGGAGCAGCTCCCCGCCGCGGTGTTCATCATCGACCCGCGCAAGGAGAAGATCGCGGTGGCGGAGGCGCAGCGGCTCGGCATCCCGATCGTCGCGATCGTGGACACCAACTGCGATCCGACCGGCATCGACTACCCGATTCCCGGCAACGACGACGCGATCCGCGCCGTGCGCCTCATCACCGCACGCATCGCCGACGCGATCAACGAGGGGCGGGGCACGCTGGCGAAGGACGAAGGCGAGGCGGCTGGGCCGGAGACGCCGGCCGAGCCCGCGGAGATGGCGGCGGTCGAGGCGGAGGGTTGACGATGGCCTCGAGCGCTCAGCTGGTGCGAGAACTCCGCGACCGGACCGGCGCCGGAGTGATGGACTGCAAGGAGGCGCTCCAGGAGGCGAAGGGCAGCCTGGAGGGCGCGGTCGAGTACCTCAGGAAGAAGGGGCTCGCCGCGGCGGCGAAGCGGACGCACCGCGAGGCGCGCGAGGGCCTGGTGGGGGCGTACGTCCATCCCGGCGGCAAGCTCGGCGTGCTGCTCGAAGTGAACTGCGAGACGGACTTCGTCGCCAAGACGGACGCCTTCCAGAACCTCGTCAAGGATCTCGGCATGCAGGTCGCCGCCGCGAATCCGTCGTACGTCTCCCGGGACGACGTGCCGCCCGACGTGGTCGAGAAGGAGCGCGAGATCTACCGCGGTCAGCTCGCCGACCAGAAGAAGCCGCCGCAGGTGATCGACAAGATCATCGAGGGCAAGCTGGAGAAGTTCTACACCGAACAGTGCCTGCTCGAGCAACCGTTCATCAAGGACGCCTCGGGCAAGACGAAGGTGAAGGACCTCGTCGACGGCGTGAACGTGAGGACGCGCGAGCGCATCGCCGTGAAGCGGTTCGCGCGGTTCCAGGTCGGCGAGGCGGGGTAGCGTGACGGCGGGGGCCGGCACCGCGCGCCCGGCATACCGCCGTGTGGTCCTGAAGCTCTCGGGCGAAGCGCTCGCCGGGGGACAGGGCTACGGGATCGATCCGCAGGTGCTGGAGCGGATCGCGGCGGAAGTGCGCGAGGTCACCGCGCTCGGTGTTCAGCTCGCCATCGTGATCGGCGGCGGCAACATCTTCCGCGGGATCGCCGCCAGCACGGGCGGGATGGACCGCGCGACCGCCGACTACATGGGCATGCTGGCGACGATCATCAACGCGCTCGCCCTCCAGGACGCGCTCGAGAAGGCGGGGAACCAGACGCGCGTGCTCTCCGCCATCGAGATGCGCGCGGTCGCCGAGCCGTACATCCGGCGCCGGGCGATCCGGCACCTGGAGAAGGGCCGCGTCGTCATCTTCGCGGCGGGCACCGGGAACCCGTTCTTCACGACGGACACGGCGGGCGCGCTGCGGGCGATCGAGATCGGCGCCGACGCGATCATGAAGGCGACCAAGGTGGACGGGATCTACTCGGCCGACCCCAAGCGCGACACGACGGCCGAGCGATTGCCCCGCGTGACGTACAGCGACGTGCTGAGCCGCCGGCTCCAGGTGATGGACACGACGGCCATCTCGCTCTGCATGGAGAACGGGCTGCCGATCATCGTCTTCGACCTCACGCGGTCGGGGAACATCCGGCGGATCGTCATGGGCGAGCCGGTCGGCTCGATCGTGTCGTCGGGGGGAGGGTGACGCATGCAGACCGTGCTGAAAGACGTCGAGGTCCGGATGACCGCGGCGCTCGACACGCTCGGGCGCGAGCTCGCGAGCGTGCGCACCGGTCGCGCCTCGACGAGCCTGCTGGACGGCATCCGCGTCGACTACTACGGGACGCCGACGCCGATCAACCAGATGGCATCCATCTCGGTGCCGGACGCCCGCACGCTCGTCATCCAGCCGTGGGAGGCGAGCCAGCTGAAGGCGATCGAGAAGGCGATCATGGCCTCCGACCTCGGCCTCACGCCCGCTAACGACGGGAAGGTGATCCGCCTGGCGATGCCCTCGCCGACCGAGGAGCGGCGCAAGCAGCTGGCGAAGAGCGTCCACAAGATCGCCGAGGAGTCGCGCATCGCCATCCGGAACATCCGGCGCGAGGCGAACGACAAGCTGAAGGGGATGGCGCGCGACAAGAAGGTGTCGGAGGACGACGAGCACCGCGGCCACGACCAGATCCAGAAGACGACCGACAAGTTCATCGCGAAGGTGGACGAGCTCCTCAAGAAGAAGGAGCAGGAAATTTTGTCATTCTAGGGTGTGTGTGAGATGACGGTCGCATGGCGCTGAAGCCCACGGGCCTCCCGCCCCAGGCGGCGCTCGACGCGCTCGGCGAGCCCGAGCTCCTCGAGCTCGTCCGCACGCAGCCCCTCCCGGAGCACGTGGCCATCATCATGGACGGCAACGGGCGCTGGGCGACGCGCCGGGGCTTTCCCCGCGTGGCCGGTCACCGGGAAGGGGTGAAGACCGCGCGCGCCATCTTCCGTGCGGCCGACACCCTCGGGCTGCGCTACCTGACCCTCTACGCCTTCTCGACGGAGAACTGGACCCGACCCGAGGACGAGGTCTCGACGCTCATGAGCCTGCTCGAGCGCGCCATCCATGAAGAACTCCCCGAGCTCATGTCGCGCAACGCGCGGCTCCGCGTGCTCGGACGGCCGAACGGCGTGCCGGCGGGGATCCGGCGGGGCCTCGACCACGTCGTGCGGGAAACGCGGAACAACACGGGCCTCAACATCCTGATGGCGTTCAACTACGGCGGGCGGGACGAGCTGATCGACGCCTTTCGCGCGCTGGCGCGCCGGGTGCAGGCGGGCGAGCTCAAGCCGGAGGAGATCTCGGAGGAGCACATCGGCCGCGCGCTCTACACCGCCGACATCCCGGACCCCGATCTGCTGATCCGGACGAGCGGCGAGATGCGGGTGTCGAACTTCCTCCTCTGGCAGATCGCGTACACGGAGCTGTGGATCACGCCGACGCTCTGGCCCGACTTCGGGCCGGCCCACTTCTACCGCGCCGTCGCCGAGTTTCAGGGGCGCACGCGGCGGTTCGGGGGGGTCTAGGCGTGAAGCGCATCACGCTGCTCGGCGCCACCGGCTCGATCGGTCTCCGGACGCTCGACCTCGTCGCGAGCTTCCCCGAGGAGCTCCAGATCGCGGGGCTCGCCGCGCGCGGGTCGAACGTGGACCTGATCGCCGACCTCTGCCGGAAGTACTCGCCCCGCGCTGTCGCGCTGCTCGACGCCGGGGCGGTCGACCGCCTCGCGCGCCAGCTCCCAGCGCCGCGGCCGGAGCTGCTCTCCGGCCCCGAGGGGCTCGCGGCGCTCGCCCGCGACGCCGACGCCGATGTCGTCGTCTCAGCCCTCGTCGGCGGCGCCGGGCTCCTGCCGACGATGGCGGCGATCCAGGCGGGGCGCACCGTCGCGCTGGCCAACAAGGAGACGCTCGTAATGGCGGGCAGCCTCATGACGGCCGCGGCCCGCCGGCGCGGCGTGACGCTCCTGCCGGTGGACTCCGAGCACAGCGCCGTCTTCCAGTGCCTCGCCGGCCACAACCGCGGCGACATCCACCGAATCCTCCTCACCGCCTCGGGCGGGCCGTTCCGCGAGACGCCGAAGGCGAAGCTCGCGGCGGTCACGGTGGAGGACGCGCTCCGGCACCCGACGTGGAAGATGGGCGCCAAGATCACGATCGACTCGGCGACGCTCATGAACAAGGGCCTCGAGATCATCGAGGCGCGCTGGCTCTTCGACGTGGCGCCCGACCAGGTGCAGGTCGTCGTGCACCCACAGTCGATCGTGCACTCGATGGTGGAGTACATCGACGGGTCGGTCATCGCGCAGCTCGGCGTCGCCGACATGGGCGTGCCGATCCTCTACGCGCTCACGTACCCCGAGCGGCGGCCGACGCCGGCGGCCCGGCTCGACCTCACCCGCGTCGGCCGGCTGACCTTCCAGGAGCCCGACACCGACAAGTTCCCGTGCCTGCGGCTGGCGCGGGCCGCGCTCGAGCAGGGCGGCGCCGCACCGGTGGTGCTGAACGCCGCGAACGAGATCGCGGTCGCCGCGTTCCTCGACCGCCGCATCGGCTTCATCGACATTGCCGACGTCATCGAGCGGGCGCTCGGTGGCTCGCCGGCGGGCGAGCTCCGGTCGATCGACGAGTGCGTCGCGATCGACGCCGAGGTGCGCCGGCGAGTCCAGCAGCTCGTGGACGTCAGGACCGGGGGGCATCGCGCGTGACCACCATCGTCTCGTTCGTCATCGTCATCGGCATCCTGATCCTGATCCACGAGCTCGGCCACTTCTTCGTGGCGCGCTGGTGCGGCGTGGGCGTCGAGCGCTTCTCGATCGGCTTCGGCCCCGTGCTCTTCCGGGATGAACTTCGTCCTCGCTGCGGTCATCTTCACCATCGTGCTCGCCACCGTCGGTCGGCCGGTCTGGCCGGCGATGGTCGGGCGCGTCGCGGAGGGCTCGCCCGCGGCGGCGGCGGGCCTCAGGACCGACGACGTCGTGACCCGCGTGGACGGCCGGGCGGTCTCCTATTGGGAGGACCTCGACCGCGCCGTCGCCGCCTCGAACGGCCGCCCGCTCGCCCTGACCGTGCAGCGCGGCTCGGTCGAGCAGACGGTGACCGTGACGCCGCGCCGCACGACGGTCCGCGACCCCATCTTCCGCGACCCGAAGGAGGCGTGGGAGCTCGGCGCGGGACCGCGGCTGACCCCGCAGATCGGCTCGGTCAACGCCGGGTCGCCCGCGGAGAAGGCCGGGCTGCGCGCCGGGGACCTGGTCATGGCGATCGCCGGCCAGCAGGTCTTGACGCCCGACGAGCTCATGCAGGCGATCCAGAAGCGGGGCGGGAAGACGTTCGACATCACCGTCGAGCGCGACGGCCGGTCGCAGACGGTGAGCGTGACGGCGGTCGCGATCAAGGAGCGGGGGCCGACCGGGCAGGAGACCGAGATCGGGCGGATCGGTGTCGGCATCGTCACGAAGGTGGTGCGCTACGAAGCCTACGACCCGCTCCTCGCCGTCCCGTACGGCTGGGTCAAGACGTGGGAGATGACCGCGCTCACCGCGAAGGGGCTCTGGAAGGTCGTGTCGCGCCAGATCGACTCGTCCAACATCGGCGGCCCGATCCAGATCGCGGCGGAGGCCGGCCGCCAGGCCAAGGAGGGCGTCGCCTCGCTCGCGCTCTTCACCGCGATCATCAGCGTGAACCTGGCCCTCCTGAATCTCCTGCCCGTGCCCATGCTGGATGGCGGCCATCTCTTCTTCTTCGTCATCGAGGGCGTCCTCGGCCGACCGCTGTCGCTCAAGAAGCGCGAGGCCGCGCAGCAGCTCGGCTTCGTCCTGCTGATGCTCCTCATGGTGTACGCGCTCTACAACGACCTCGTCAGGATCGATGCCTTCAGAATCTTCAGATAGGACGGCGCAATGATCACGCGGCGGAAGACGCGGCAGATCCGGCTCGGCGGGGTGAAGGTGGGCGGGGACGCGCCCCTCACCGTGCAGTCGATGACCAAGACGGACACGCGCGATGTCCAGGCGACCCTGCTCGAGATCTGGGCGCTCGAGGCGGCCGGCTGCGACATCGTCCGCTGCGCCGTCCCGGTGCGGGAAGCCGCCGAGAAGCTCGGCGAGATCAAGCGGCAGATCCGCATCCCCCTCGTCGCCGACATCCACTTCAACTACAAGCTGGCGCTCCTGGCGCTCGAGCAGGGTGTGGACGGCCTCCGGCTCAACCCGGGCAACATCGGCGGTAAGCAGTTCGTGCAAGAAATCGTCAATGCGGCGAAGGTACGCAAGATTCCGATCCGAATCGGGGTCAATGCAGGTTCACTCGAAAAGGATCTTCTGTCGAGATACGGCGGACCGACTCCCGAAGGAATGGTGGAATCCGCGCTACGGCATATCCGGATCCTCGAGGACTGCAACTACCAGGAGATGAAGGTCTCGCTGAAGGCGTCCGACCCGCTGATGATGATCGAGGCGTACCGGATGCTCGCGGATCAGGTCGAGTATCCATTCCACCTCGGCGTGACCGAGGCGGGCACGCCGGGCGTCGGGACGATCAAGTCGGCGGTCGGGCTCGGCGCGCTCCTCTCCCAGGGCATCGGCGACACGATCCGCGTTTCCCTCTCCGCGGACCCGACCGAGGAGGTCCGCGTCGGCATCGACGTCCTCAAGTCGCTCGGTCTCCGCAAGGGCGGTCTCACGTTCGTGTCGTGCCCCTCGTGCGGCCGGGCCGACGTGGACCTCGTCAAGCTCGCGAAGGAGGTCGAGGACGAGTTCCGCGGCCTCAACGAGGAGATCCACATCGCCGTGATGGGCTGCGTCCCTGAGGGAGAGCGCGTCGTCACGGCCGAGGGTCCCAAGCCCATCGAGGCCGTCGGCGAGGGTGACGAGGTCCTCACCCACGAGGGGGCCTATCGCAAGGTGGCCTGGGCCACGAGCCACCGGTACGAGGGGGAGATCGTCGAAGTTCACCCGACGGGCTTTGCGCCGGTTCGTCTCACGCCCAATCATCCGGTCTGGGCCTTTCCGCGCGCGAGCCGGAAGAAGGCGGGGCGTGCGCGGTATCCCAAAGTCCTGAGCGCCCTCGAGGCCGGCATGGAACCACGCTGGACGCCCGCGGGCGCGCTCGCGCCTGGGTGGGTTCTTGCGTACCCGGTGACGCAGGATAAGGAGGATCGCGCCACGATCCCGGTCGAGGGGCTGGGCGAGATCGCAGTGGACGAGGACCTTCTCACGCTCGCCGGCTACTACGTGTCCGAGGGGACGCTATCGGGCAAAAACGGCACGCCGTACCAGCAATTCTTCTACTTCCACGAGCGCCAGACGGTCTACGTCGAGCGGCTCCGCGCCATTCTCACCGGCCTCGGAATCGGCTCGCAGGTTCGCCACCGGCGGCACACGGCGGAGGTCGTCACGCATTCGCTCGCCCTCGGGCGGCTCCTGACAGACCTGTTCGGTCGGCGTGCGGAGCGTAAGCGCCTGCCGCGCTGGATGGAGCGCTTGCCCCACGACAAGCAGCGCGCGCTGATTCGCGCGCTCTGGGAGGGCGACGGCTACGTGGGCCGCGTCCGCGGCTACTGGCGCGCCACCTACTCGACGTCGTCCGAGCGGCTCGGTCTCCAGGTCCATCACATCCTGCTTCGTCTCGGCGTGGCGGCGCTTCTCCACCACCGCGATCAGCGCGACCGGCAGCGCAACTGGGTCGTCTCGGTCACGTCCCAGCCTGCGTTGTCGCGGCTCGCTCGGATCCTCGGACTGGGAGACCTGCCGGGGTGCGATCGGCTGCGGACAGCCCAGGCCGCGCTGGACGAGCGGGCGCTCTACGTCGGCGTCCGCGCCGTCAGGCGAGTCCCCTGGAACGGACACGTCCACAATCTCGAGGTCGAGGGGGTCCATTCGTTCACGGTGCCTGGAGCCGCCCTGCACAACTGCGAGGTCAACGGTCCCGGCGAGGCGCGCGCCGCCGACATCGGCGTCGCGGGCGGGCGCGGCATCGGACTCATCTTCAAGGGCGGCGAGGTCATCCGCAAGGTGCCCGAGAAGGACATCGTGACGGCGATGCGCGAGGAAGTGGACAGGTTCGTCGCCGAGCGCCGGGCGGCGAAGGCGGCTCCCGCCGACGACTGATGGGCCAGTACCGGACCCACGTCTTCGTCTGCACCTCGGGGGAGACCTGCCCGACGCAGGGGAACGTGGAGCAGTTCGTGAAGTACCTCCGGGGCGAGGCCGCCAAGGCCGGCCTCAAGGACGACGTGCGGATCAACAAGGCCGGCTGCTTCTCGCAGTGCGGCCACGGCCCGATGATGGTCGTGTACCCCGATGACGTGTGGTACTGCGGCGTCCAGGAAGCCGACCTCCGGGACATCTTCGAATCGCACATCGTCGGGGGCAAGCCGGTCGAGCGCCTCCGTTACGACCCCGGCGTGAAGGGCGCGAACAAGAAGAAGGACTCGAAGTAGTCGTGCGCCGCTCGAAGTCGCTCGTCCCGACGCTCCGGGAAGATCCTGCCGACGCCGAGGCGCTCAGCCACCGTCTCATGCTGCGCGCCGGCCTCGTGCGCCAGCTCGCCGCGGGGATCTACGTCTACCTCCCGCTCGGCCAGCGGGTGCTCGACAAGATCAACGCGATCCTCCGCGAGGAGATGAACGCGATCGGGGGGCAGGAGATCTTGATGCCCGTCGTCCACCCCGCCGAGATCTGGCAGCAGTCGGGGCGGTGGGAGGGCATCGCCGAGATGTTCAAGCTCAAGGACCGCGCCGGACGCGACCTGTGCCTCGGCATGACCCACGAGGAGGTCGTGGCCTGGCTGGCCGCGCGCGAGATCCGCTCCTACCGCGACCTCCCGCAGGTCTGGTACCAGATCCAGACCAAGGAGCGCGACGAAGCCCGGCCGCGCTCGGGCGTCCTCCGCACGCGCGAGTTCCTGATGAAGGACTCGTACACGCTCGACCCCGACCTCGCCGCGCTGGACAAGTCGTACGCCGACCACGAGCGCGCTTACCGCCGGATCTTCGACCGGTGCGGCCTCACGTACTACGTCGTGCAGTCGGACGTGGGGATGATGGGCGGCCTGGGCTCCCACGAGTTCATGGCGCCGAGCGCAGCCGGCGAGGACGAGGTGGCGATGTGCGCGGGGTGCGGCTACGCGGCGAACGTCGAGCTGGCACGCGGCGTCCCCGAAGCGCCCGCGTTTCCGGCGTGGACGCGCGAGGAGGTGGCCACCCCGAACGTGCGCACGATCGCCGAGGTGGCGGCGTTCCTCGCGATCGACCCGCGGCTCACGATCAAGTCACTCCTCTACGTCGCCAAACGCGCGGGGCCCGTCTTCGCCCTGGTGCGCGGCGACCACGCCCTCCACGAGCGGAAGCTCGCGCGCGCGCTCGGCGAGGAGTTCCGCCCCGCGCATCCCGACGAGGTGCGCGCGGCGGTCGGCGCGCCCGTCGGCTCCGTCGGGCCGGTGGGCGCCCGCGTGCCGATCCTGGCCGACGAGGCGCTCAAGACCGGGACGTACGTGGTCGGCGCCAACCGCGAGGGGCACCACCTCAGGGGCGTGACCCCCGGCCGCGACTTCGACTGCCGCTTCATCGACCTCCATACCGTGACGTCGGGCGAGGCGTGCGTGACGTGTGGCAAGGCGCTGGCCGTGGAGAAGGTCATCGAGATCGGCAACATCTTCAAGCTCGGCACGAGGTACTCGGTGGCGCTCAAGGCGATGTACCTCGACGAGGCGGGGCGTGAGCAGCCGATCGTGATGGGCAGCTACGGCATCGGCCCCGCCCGCATCGCCGCCGCGGCGATCGAGCAGCTCGCCGACGCGGACGGCATCGTCTGGCCGTGGTCCATCGCGCCCTACCAGGTCTACATCGTCCTCGTTTCGGCCAAGGACGCGGCCCAGCGCCGCGCGGCCGAGGAGATCTACGCGGAGTGCTGGCGGCAGGGGCTCGAGGCGGTCCTCGACGATCGGGACGAGCGGCCGGGAGTGAAATTCAAGGACGCCGATCTCCTCGGGATCCCCGTCCGCGTCACGATCGGCACCTCCTTCCTGAAGGAGGGCATCGTCGAGGTCCGCAGCCGGCGGACTCGCCAGGAGAGCCGGGTCGTCAAGGACCAGGTCGTCGAGGCCATCCGCGCCGTCAAGGCCTCGGAGGCCCCGACGTAACCCGTCCGCGCGCCCGGGGCGGGACCTCGGGGCGTGCGGAACCTTGCTTCAGCCCCTGACATCTGCTAAATTCTTGAAAAAGTGGGCCTTGCCCGCTTTTTTTAGTTTTGCCGAGGGCAAGGGGGAAGGCCCCGATGGACGAGGCGGACCTGACCGACCGGATCGAGGAGACGGTGGTACCGGTTCTCCGCGATCACGGGCTCCAGCTCGTGGACCTCGAGTGGCGTTCTTTCCGGCCGCGCGGGGTCTTGCGCCTGTACGTGGACAAGCCCGGCGGCGTCGGGATCCGCGACTGCGAGCGGGCGAGTCGCGAGATCGGCGACGTGCTCGACGCCGCCGCGATCCTCGAAGGCGCCTACGATCTCGAGGTGTCGTCGCCGGGGCTGGAACGCCAGCTTCGGAAGGACCGCGAGTTTCGCTGGGCGGTGGGCAAGCGCGTCCGGTGCTGGCTCGCCGACGGGCGGGAGGTGCGCGGCCGCCTGGCGGCGGTCGAGCCGGACCGGCTCGTGCTGGAGCAGGACGGAGAGCGGGTGGAGTTGGAGCGCACGGTGGTCACGAAGGCTCGTTTGGAGGCGGAGGTCCCCTGGCCCCGCAAGGCGTAGAATTCCGGGTAGGTGTGGGGTCCGATGAACCGAGAGCTGATCAATGTCATCGAGCAGATCGGGCGGGAGAAGGGGATCGACCAGGAGGTCCTCTTCGAGGCGCTGGAGTCCGCCCTGCTCTCGGCGTCGCGGAAGACGCTCGGGCCGGCCGAGAACATCCGGATGCACATCGACCGGAAGAGCGGCGACCTCCGCGTCTACTGCCGAAAGAAGGTCGTCGAGGAAGTGACGGACGACAAGCTGGAGATCAGTCTCGCTGACGCCCAGGCGCTGAACAAGGATGCCGAGCTCGACGTCGAGCTCGAACTCGAGCAGGAGCGGCCGCCCCAGGAGTTCGGCCGGATCGCCGCCCAGACGGCCAAGCAGGTCATCCTCCAGAAGGTGCGGGACGCCGAGCGCGAGGGGATCTACTCCGAGTTCGCCGGCAAGGAGGGCCACATCCTGCGCGGCGTCGTCCACCGCATCGAGAAGCGGAACGTGATCCTCGAGATCGGCAAGGCCGAAGCGATCCTGCCGGAGCGCGAGCAGATCCCGGGCGAGCGCTACAACCCCGGCGACCGCATCCGCGCGTTCGTGCTGGAGGTCCGGCGCACCGCCAAGGGGCCGCAGATCTCGCTCTCACGCACGCACCCCGGGTACCTCGCGCGGCTCTTCGAGACCGAGATCCCGGAGATCCAGGAAGGGATCGTCATCGTGAAGGCGGCGGCGCGCGAGGCGGGCGAGCGTGCCAAGGTCGCGGTCGCCTCGACCAAGCGCGACGTGGACCCGATCGGCGCCTGCGTGGGGCTCCGCGGCACGCGCATCCAGGTCATCAGCCGCGAGCTG
>JACPCG010000007.1 GCA_016179925.1 Candidatus Rokuibacteriota bacterium
GGTCCTCCATCTGGGCGGTGAACTCGACGTCCATGATCTCGGGGAAGTACGGCTTGAGCTTGTCCGTCACCGCGATCCCGAGCTCCGTCGGCACCAGCGTCCGCCGCTCGCGGTGCACGTAGCCGCGATCGTGGATGATCGTGCCGAGGATCGACGCGTACGTGGACGGCCGCCCGATGCCCAACTCCTCGAGCGCCTTGATCAGCGACGCCTCGGTGTAACGCGGCGGGGGCTGGGTGAAGTGCTGCTTCGGGTCCAGGACCAGCAGGCGCAGGACCTCGCCCTCCTCGAGCTGCGGCATCGCGCCCTCGGGGTCCTCGTCGCCCCGGGCGGCGTCCTCCTCGCGGCTCTCCTCGTACACCGCCGTGAACCCCTTGAACTTGAGCACGGCGCCCTGGGCGCGGAAGAGGCAGACCGGCGCGGGGCCGCCGGAGCGAGAGACGCGCGTGGCGTCGATGTCCGCGCTCACGGTGTCGTAGACCGCCGGCATCATCTGGCTCGCAAGGAAACGCTCCCAGACGAGCCGGTAGAGTGCCAGCTGGTCCTTGGTGAGGAAGCGTGCCACCCTCTTCGGGTCGTGCCGGACCTCCGAGGGCCGGATGGCCTCGTGGGCCTCCTGGGCGCCGCCGCGCGAGCGGTACGCCGGCGGGGCGTCGGGGACGTACTCCCGGCCCACGCGGGCCGTGATCCACGCACGCGCCTCCGCCTGGGCATCGGGCGCGACGCGCACCGAGTCGGTCCGCATGTACGTGATGAGGCCCTCGGCGCCCTCGGCGCCGAGGGCGATGCCCTCGTAGAGCTGCTGCGCGACCGTCATCGTCTTCTTGGCCGTGAAGCCGAGCTTGCGGCCGGCCTCCTGCTGGAGCGTCGAGGTGATGAACGGCGCCGCCGGGTTCCGGCGGCGCTCGCCGCGCGTGACCGACTTGACGACGAAGCGCCCGCCCTCGAGGGACGCCACCAGCGCGCGCGTCTCGGCCTCGGTCGCGAGCGACGCCTTCTCGCCGCCGACCTCCTTGAGCGTCGCCACGAACTCGGGCGGGAGCTTCGCCGCGAGCCGGGCGTGCAGCGACCAGTACTCGACCGGCACGAACGCCTGGATCTCCCGCTCGCGGTCCACGATCAGCCGCACCGCGACCGACTGGACCCGCCCGGCGGAGAGCCCCCGCTGGACCTTCTCCCAGAGGAGCGGCGAGAGACTGTAGCCGACGAGCCGATCGAGGACGCGACGCGCCTGCTGCGCGTCCACCTTGTTGAGGTCGATCTTCCCGGGCCTCGCGAACGCCGCCTTGACCGCCCGCTCGGTGATCTCGTTGAAGGTGATGCGATAGACGTTCTTCTTGTCGACGTCGAGCTCCTGGGCGAGGTGCCAGCCGATCGCCTCCCCCTCCCGGTCCGGGTCGGTGGCGACGTAGAGGATGTCGGCCTTCTCCGCGGCCTTCTTCAGCGCGTCGAGGACCTTCTTCTTGCCGGGCGAGACGACGTACTTCGGCTTGAACCCCTTCTTGGGGTCGACGCCGAGCTGCGACTTCGGCAGATCGCGCACGTGGCCCATCGAGGCTTTGACGATGTAGTTGGAGTTCAGATATTTCTGGATCGTCTTCACCTTCGTGGGCGATTCCACCACCACCAGCGACCGTGTCGCCACTATGCTCTCCTTGCTCCAGCGTGGACCGAGACCCATCGCTGTCCCGAAAGCTGCCGGGCCCATCCGCCCAACTCCAGGGTGACGAGCGTCGCCGCCGCGCGCGCGGGATCGAGCCCGCCGCGGGCGATGAGCTCCTCGATGTGCTGCGGCTCGTCCTGCATCAAGAGCGCGAGCACTCGGCCCTCCTCACTCTCCGTCGGCGGCGGCGCCGGCCCGCGCGCCGCTGGCGAAGGGCTTTGCACGGCGCGCCTCCAGGGTTCCGGTAATTCTGACACGATGTCCTGCCAACAAGTAATCAGTTTAGCACCGTCCTGGATGAGCCGGTTCGTTCCGGCGCTCGCGTCGGAGGTGATTCGGCCAGGAACGGCGAATACTTCGCGCCCAAGATCGCCGGCGAACCCGGCGGTGATCTGCGCCCCGCTCCGGCTCGCCGCCTCGACCACGACGACGCCGAGCGCCAGCCCCGCGAGCGTGCGGTTGCGCACCGGGAAGTGGCCCGGCAGCGCCGGCGTGCCCGGGGCGAACTGGGACACGAGCGCGCCGTGTCCCTCGATCGCGCGCACCAGCCCGCGGTTCTCCGGCGGGTACACGACGTCCACGCCGGAGCCCAGGACCGCGAGCGTGCGCCCGCCCGCGGCGAGCGCGCCTCGGTGCGCCGCCGTGTCGATGCCGCGCGCGAAGCCGCTCACGATCGTCACGCCGCGCAAGGCGAGCTCCGCCGCGAGCCGCTCGGCGACCTCGACGCCGTAGGGGGTCGCGCGCCGGGCGCCGACGATCGCCACCGCGAGGGCGTCGGCGGTGACGAGGGCGCCACGCACCCAGAGCGCGGGCGGCGCCGGCACGGCGTCGAGCAGCACGGGATAGTCGGGGTCGCCCGGTTGAAGCCGTCTCATCTCAGGGCGCCCGAGTATAGCGGAGGGCTCGTACGGTGAAAAGAATCCGAACCGATACAGCCCGCCGCCCGCACCCGCCAGCGCAGATTACTCATGAACGGTGCCCGTGGAGGCGGACGGTGGCGCGCGGCGATCCTGAAGAGTCCGGGCTAGCGGGTGCGGGCGGCGCGCGTGCGAAGCTGCACCCGGGCGATCCGCGCCGCCTCCGTGCCCGGATACTCGCGGACGACCTTCTGCCACGTCTGGCGGGCGCGCTTGGGGTCGCGCAGGCTCCAGTAGCAGAGCCCGATCTTCACGAGCGCGTCGGGGATCTTTCCCGCGCCGAGCTCGAAGACCTTCTGGAACTCGAGCAGCGCCTGGCGGTAGTCGCGCTGCACATAGTAGGCCTCGCCGATCCAGTACTGGGCGTTCCCCGCGAGCGCGTGCTTCGGGTACTTCGCGATGAAGTCCAGGAAGTCGATTACCGCCTGGCCGTGCTCGCGCGCGCGGAAGGTCGCGAGCGCCGCCGCGTACGCTTGCGCCGGACCTCCCACGCGCGGCGCCCGCGCGGGTTCTGCCGCGGGCGCGGCCGGCGCCGGCAGCGCGTCCAGCGCCGCGCGCGTCCGGCGGATCGCCTCCCCGGCCGCGCGCACCTGTTCGGCGAGCCTCGCGACCTCCTCGGCGGTCGCGCGCACTCTGGGACCGAGCTCGCGCGTCCGCGCGTCGAGCGCCTCGAGCTCGGACTGCGTGCGCCCGATCTCCCTCCCGGCGGCTTCCTGGGCGGCGCGCGTGTCGGTGAGATCGGAGCGGAGTTGCGAAACCTCGGACGCGAGGCGTTTCACCGTGCCCCGACTCGCGCACCCGGTCGCGATGACCGCCATCACGGCTACCACGCCGAGGGCCCGGTTCATGCGCGCCGACCGTAGCACGCCGGCGAAAACGAAGTCAACATTCGGACGGCTCACGCGGCTCTCGGCTCGAGCGCCCGCAGCACGATGACCTCCACGCGCTCGCCCGGCGCCACCGTCGTGCCGGGTGGGACCATCGCGAGGCCGTCGGCCAGCACCATCGAGCGCAGGATCCCCGAGCCCTGGTCGCCCGTGAGGCGCGCGCCGTAGTCCCCGCCGTCGCGCGCGAGCGTCACGCGCAGGTAGCCGCGCCGCCCGCCCGGGTTCGCGATCGGCTCGAGCGCCGGCACCACGATGCGGGGCCTGTCGACGGCCACGCACCCCTGCATCCGGCGCAGCGCGGGCCGCACGAAGAGCTCGAACGTCACCATCGCCGAGACCGGGTTGCCGGGCAGCCCGAAGACGGGCCGTCCCTCGAGGGAGCCGAAGGTGATCGGCTTTCCCGGGCGCATCGCGACCTTCCAGAGGTGGAGCTCGGCGCCGCACTGCGTGAGCGCCTCGCGAACGAGGTCGAGCTCGCCCACCGAGACGCCCGCAGAGGAGACGAGGACGTCGGCCGCACGGCCCCACCGCAGGCGCTCCACGATCGCCTCGAGCCGGTCGGGCACAACGCCGAGGCTCACGGGCTCGCCGCCTGCCTCGAGCACCTGCGCCATGAGCGAGTAGGTGTTGGTGTTCGGGATCTGGCCCGGCCCGGGCTCGGCGCCGAGGTCGGCCAGCTCGTTGCCCGTGGAGAGGATCGCGACGCGCGGGCGCCGGTAGACGCGGGCGCGCGTGTAGCCGAGCGTCGCGAGCAGCCCGACCTCGGCCGCGCCCACGACGTGCCCGGGGCCGACCACGACGTCGCCGGCGCGGATGTCCTCCCCCGCGGGCCGGACGTGGGCGCCGGATTCGACCCGTCGGGGGACGGCGATCCGGGCGCCGTCGGCGTCGACGTCCTCCTGCGGCACGACCGCATCAGCTCCCTCGGGCAGCGGCGCGCCGGTGAAGATCCTCATCGCCTCGCCCGCCCGGAGCGGGCGCGGGGGAAGCGCCCCGGCAACGATCCGTCCGACGACGGCGAGCTCCGCCGAACCTCCGCGCGTGTCCTCCGAACGGATCGCGTAGCCGTCCATCGAGGAGTTCGGCCACGGCGGCAGCTCCATCCGCGAGACGACGGGCTCGGCGAGCACGCGCCCCAGCGCCGCCAGCACCTCCACGAGCTCCGTCCCCAGGGGCTCGATGCGTGAAAGGATCTGCTCAAGCGCCTCTTCAACACTCAGCACACGGCTACTGTACTACACGTGCCGCGCCCCGGACGGCGGGGGTGGGGCGGGCCGGGAGTGCCCTCCGAGACCCGTAGCTTCTGGGGGTGACCCGGTCACGACGCCAACGGAGCCGCCGCCGCGGGTGAGAGCTAGCGTGGTCTCGGAGGGCACTCCCGGCCCGGCCCACCCCCGCCCGGGCGACGACGACGTGGGATCAGTGGCCGGTGTGCGGGAGGTTCAGGACGGGCTTGAACCGGCTGAAGAACCAGCGCCGGCTCAGGATGAACAGGGCCAGGAACCCCGCGGTGATCGCGACGTCCCGCGCGCCGAGCGGCAGCCGGGCCGTGGCGGACACCGACGGAAACACCACGAGCACGCGCTCGAGGAAGATCGCGACCAGGCCGAAGAGCGCGACGATGACGAGCGGCGTGTGCCGCTGCGGCGGTCGCCCCGTCAGCCGCTTCAGGAGGTACGCGAACGGAATGAGCCAGCCGACCACGAACACGACCCAGGCCACGGTCTGCCACGGCTGCGCGAAGAACCGCTGGACGAGGAAGCGGGTCTCGACCGGCACGTTGCCGTACCAGATGACGAGGTATTGCGACCAGAAGAAGTACATCCACAAGATCGCGATCGCGAACTGGAGCTTGGCGACGTCCTGGACCGCGGCCGGCGGGATGGACGCCTGGCCGCGCGCGTTCGCCCCCACCGTGAGGATCGACAGCAGGCACAGCGTCGTGTAGAAGGTGCTCACGACGAAGTAGCCGCCGAAGAGACCGCTGTACCAGCGGGGATCGAGCGACATCACGAGGTCGAAGCCCCAGAGCGACACGACCGCCACCCACAGCATCAGCAGGATCACGGCGAGACGGTTGCGCCGGCCCCGCTCGCGCTCGTGGTCGGCGGGCACCGTGTCCTTCAGGAGCGCCCGGACGAACATGAAGGCCACCAGGAACAGCAGCGCGGCGCCCGCGAGCGTCCGGAACCAGAAGAAGGGCGTGTTGAGCCATGCCGCCTTCGCGGGGATCGGCGTCGTCACCCACGGGTAGAGCACGGTCCTTCCCGCGTAGAGCCCGACGAAGAGGACGAGCGACACGGGCAGGAACCCGGCGGTCGTCAGCGCGATGCGCCGCACGCTCGGCGACCAGCGCGCCTCCGTGAGCTGCATCATCGCCGCGATGGCGGGGCCGGTGATGGCGAGCCCCGACCAGAACACGAGGTTCGCGAGGTAAACGGACCACGCGCGCGCCGCCTCCCCGGAGGCCGCCCCCGTGAGGAAGGCGATCGCGCCCAGCGCCACGATGAGGCTCCAGACGATCGTCATTTCTTCGCGAGGGCTCGGAGGAAGTTCACGATGTGCCACGCCTCCTGGCTGGACAGCGCCTCGCCGTACGCCGGCATCACCGCGCCCCCGACCACGATGTAGCTGTGCCAGTAGCCGTCGGTCCGCTGCTTCTGGAGCTCGGGGTTCGTCAGGTCGGGCGGCGGGATGAACTTCGTCGCCACCGGGCCGGTCACCCCGCCCTTGCCCTCCGCGCCGTGGCAGGGCGCGCAAAACGTCGTGAAATGCTCGCGCCCGATCGCGACCGATGCGTCCGACATCTTCACGGGGTTCGGCGCCTTCGTCGCGACGTCGCGCTGCTCCCTGGGGATGATCAGGTCGCCCCCGCGCGGCACGACGCCGGCGGGCATCCGGAACACGCGCTCGCCCGGCACGATCCGCGGGGTCTGCGTCATGTTGTCGTTCCAGCGCACGACGACGGCGGCGCCCATCAGACCGCCGGCGGCGGCGACGATCAGCAGGCACAGGATGAAGACGTATTTCACGGGCGCACTTCCTCCGCCCCGGCGCCCCGGAGGATCTCGCGCACGGAGCCGCCGCGGCCGGTCGCGCAGTGGACGGCGACGCCGAAGCGGTCGTTGGTGAAGCGGGGATCGAACGTCGGACTCGGCGTGAGGCGTGGCAGCCGGCCCAGCACCACCATCCCGATCAGCGTCGCGAGGCCGCCGAAGAGGATCGTCAGCTCGAACGCGATCACGACGAAGGGCGGGATCGAGACCACGGGCTTGCCGCCGGTGGTCAGCCCCCACACGAGCGCCGACCAGATCGTCAGGAGGAAGCCGGAGACCGTCCCCGTCAGGCCGCCGATCAGCGTGAAGAGGCGGACCCGGCTCACGGGCCGGTCGCGCTCCAGCACGTCCTCGATCTCGTGCACGGGCACCGGCGTGTAGACGGTGAGGTCGTGATAGCCCTTCGCCCGCAGCTCCTCGAGCGCGCGGACGGTCGTGTCCACGTAGGCGAAGACGCCGAGGACGGTCTCAGTGGTGGCTGGCATGGGGCCGGTCCTTGAGCGGCGGCGGGAGCGTCTCCTTCACCTCGACGATCGACAGCGACGGCAGCACCTTGATGAAGCCCAGGAAGAGCAGGAAGAACCACGCGAAGCTGCCGATGACGATCGAGGTGTCGGTCAGGGTCGGCACGTAGATGCCCCACGCCCACGGGTAGAACGCGTGGCCGAGCGACGGGACGATGATGTTGAACCGCTCGAACCACATCCCGATCAGGACGAGGATCGAGACCACGTACAGCACGACCGGGCTCGTGCGCGCCTTCTTCCAGAACAGGATCAGCGGCGAAATGCAGTTGCAGAAGTACATCAACCAGAGCGCCCACGCGTAGGACTTCGTCACCTTCCAGAACAGCGACGCCTTGTCGAACTCGTCGCCGCTGTAGAGCGTGGTGAAGATCTCGCTGAGGTAGAAGTACGTCAGCACGAGGCCCGTCACCAGAATCAGCTTCCCCATCGCGTCCAGGTGCTTCTCCTGGATGTAGGCGTGGAGCTTGAAGAAGTGACGCATCGGCAGCACGAGGACGAGCACCATCGCGAAGCCGGAGAAGATCGCGCCGTCCACGAAGAACGGCGCGAACAGGGTCGAGTGCCAGCCGGGGACCAGCGCCATCGCGAAGTCCCAGGACACGACGCTGTGGACGGAGAGGACGAGCGGCGTGGCGAGCGCGGCGAACAGCCCGTAGGCGCGCCGGTAGTGGCGCCACTGCGAGTCCGAGCCCTCCCAGCCGAGCGCGAGCATCGCGTAGATCCGCCGCCGCCAGCCCGTGGAGGCGTCGCGCACCGCCGCGATGTCGGGGATGAGGCCGACGATGAAGAAGACGGTGCTGATCGTGAGGTACGTCGAGATCGCGAACACGTCCCAGACGAGCGGCGACCGGAAGTTCGGCCAGAGGTCGCGCTGGTTCGGGTACGGCAGCAGGAAATACGCGAACCACATGCGCCCGGCGTGGATCAGCGGGAAGAGCCCGGCGGTCAGGACCGCGAAGATCGTCATCGCCTCCGCGGCGCGGTAGATCGACGTCCGCCAGCGCGCCCGGAACAGGTAGAGGATCGCGGAGATCAGCGTGCCCGCGTGGCCGATGCCGATCCAGAACACGAACGTCGTGATGTACATCGCCCACTGCTGGGGCACGCGCTTGCCCGCCATGCCCATGCCCCACCAGATCTGGCCGGTCCAGGCGAGGATCCCCCACGCCAGGACCAGGGCGACGACGCACATCCAGGCGAAGTAGAGGTTGCCGGGCGGCCCGAGCGTGCGGAGGACGTCGCGGTTGACGTCGGCGAACGTGGGGGTGGTGGGCGGGCTCTGGCTCATCATCTTTCGCTCGCCTCGGACGGCGGGGCCCCAGCCCCGCGACGTCCTGCGGCTCGCACTGCCACGCTCACGCGTGCTCCCGGACGACCTTCTTGAGGTACGTCACCGAGGGTCGCGTCCCGAGCTCCTCGAGGGAGTAGTAGCCGCGCGGCGAGTGCGCGAGCGTCGCCACGGTGCTCGTGTCGTCCTTGAGGTTGCCGAAGGTGATCGCCCGGGTCGGGCAGGTCTGCTGGCAGGCGGTCAGGATGTCGCCGTCCTTCACCGGGCGCTTCTCGTCGCGCGCGTGGTCCTTGCCCGCGATGATGCGCTGGACGCACATCGTGCACTTCTCCATCACGCCGAGCTGGCGGACCGTGACGTCCGGGTTGAGCTGCACCTCCAGCGGCGCGGGGAACTCGTGCTGGAACCAGTTGAAGCGGCGGACGTGGTAGGGGCAGTTGTTGCCGCAGTAGCGCGTGCCCACGCAGCGGTTGTAGACCTGCGCGTTCAGCCCCTCCTCGGTCCGGTACGCCGCGAACACCGGACAGACGGGCTCGCAGGGGGCGATTTCACAGTGCTGGCAGAGCATGGGCACGAAGAGGTTCGTCGGGTGGTCGGCCTTCCCTTCCGCCCAGCGCTCGATGCGCAGCCAGTGGAGCTGGCGCCCGTATGCCGCCTGCGCCTTGCCGACGACCGGCACGTTGTTCTCGGCCTGGCACGCGACCGCGCACGCCTGACAGCCGATGCACGCGTCCACGTCGATCGCAAGCCCCCAGCGGTACCCCGGGTACGTCTTCTCCGGGTACATGCTGACGTGAGCCTCTTCGCCGTGCTTGCCGCGGAGCGCCTGCTCGCGCGCGGCGCGCAGATCCACGTGCTGGGCCAGCTCGCGCTGGTGCTGGTCGTGGGTCGCCTGGAGGATCGTCAACGGGCGCCGGGTCCCGGTCTTGGCGAGCGTCACGCGCACCGAGAGGAACGCCACGCCACCTGAGGTCGGTTCGGCCGCCGGGCCGAGGAGCGCCATCGGGTTCGCGCCTCCGGGGGACACCGCGACGTAGCGCGGCACGTGATAGGCCGCGTACCGGTGACCGATCGGGATCGCGACCGCCTGCGGATGGAGCGTCGGCGACACGTAGGCCGGGAGCTCGAGCGTGCCGTGCGGCGACGACACCCTCACGACGTCGCCCTGGGCGATGCCGAGCTTCGCCGCCGACTCCGTCGCGATCTCCACCCAGGCGTCCCAGACCGCCTGCGTCATCGTGTCCGGCGTCTCCTGGAGCCACGCGCGGTTCGCCCCGCGCCCGTCGTAGATCCACCGCCGCCGTCTTCGCGGTCACGGCCGCCGCCGCCACGTCCTTCCATGCGCCGCCCTGCTGGAGCGCCGCCGCCCAGTTCGCCTTCACCACCGGCTCCCACCGCGCCTTCAGATACTGCTCGAAGGTCGTCCAGGGCAGCGGGCCCCGGCCTTCCTCGGTGCCGAGCACCGCGCGCGCGATGCCGAGCAGCGCGTCGCCCATCTGCTTCGCATCGCGCACCGGCGCCAGCGTCGGCTGCATGAGGCCCAGGACGCCCTCGCGCGGGGCGTAGTCGCCCCACGACTCGAGCCAGTGCGTGTCCGGGAGGATCACGTGGGCCAGCGCCGTCGTGTCGTCGGGCTGGTTCGCGAAGCTCACGACGAGGCCCACCTTCCGGGCGGCGTCGGCGAACCTGAGGCCGCCGGGGAGCGTGAACGCCGGGTTCACGCCGGGCCCGAGGAGCAGCACCTCGATGTCGCCCTTGCCCATGGCCTGAGCGAGCTGCGCCACCTCCGCGTACGGCGTCACCTTGCCGTAGGCGGAGTCGGGGCCGAAGCGGACGGTCTTGCCGACGTTGCCCGCCGCCGCGTTGAGCAGGTTGATCGCGACCTGCGTCGGCGTCGCGTTCGAGCCGGTCACGGCCACGCCCCCGCCGAGCGCCAGCCCGGGTCTGGCGTGGCCGAAGACCTTCGCGACGTGCTTGAGGGTCTCGACCGTGACGCCGCATTGCTCGGCGGCCTTCTTCACGTCCACCCGGCCGACGGCCTCGCCGAACCGGCGATCCGCCAGCCCTCCGTCGATCATCGCTTTCAGGATGGCGAGCGCGAGCAGCCCTTCCGTGCCGGGCGCGTTCCGCACCCACTCGTCGGCGTTGGAGGCCGTCAGCGACTGTCGCGGCTCGACGTGGATGAACGTGCCGGCGCGCCCGTCACGGAAGGTGTGCATCCGCGCGAAGCCGCGCGCGTGGCTCACGTTCGAGAGCCACGTCTCGAGGAAGTCGGCGCCGAACGAGAGCACGACCTCCGCGTCCTCGACCGCATAGTACGGGATCGCGTCGCGCCCGAACGTGATCCGGCTCGCGGCACGCAGGGCCTCGTACCCGAAGGGCTCGAGCGTCACGCGCGAGCGGGCGCCGAGCGCCTGGGCCCACCGGTCGAGGAGCGCGCCGAGGCTGCCGCTCTCGAGCTGGGAGACGAGCGCGATCGCGCGGCCCTTCCCCGCGCTCCGGAGCGCGGCGATCCTGTCGGCGACGGCCTTCTGCGCCACGTCCCACGCCGCCGGCCGGAGCCCGCCCGCCTCCCGCACCTGCGCGCCGGCGAAGCGCTCCGGATGGTAGAGTCCCTGCAGCGCCGCCTGCCCGCGCACGCAGAGCGCGCCCCGATTCACCGGATGGTCCGGGTTCCCCTCGAGCTTGACCACGCGGCCCTCGCGGTTCCGCGCGAGGACGCCGCACCCCGCCGGGCACTCGCGGCACACGGTCGCGAACCACGACGCCACGCCCGGCACGAGCTGCTCGTTCGGCACCACCAGCGGCAGGATGTGCTCCGCCGTCTGCTGGCAGCCCGCGACCGCGGCGGTGGCGCCGCTCGTGGCCACGATCTTGAAGAAGTCGCGTCGGTTCATGACGCCGGGGTTACCTCGGAGTATTCATGAACGGTCGCCATGGAGTCGGACGCTGGCACACGGAGCGCAGCCTCGGGAGGGGTCGACGAGACCCGTTCCCGCCGCGTGGCCCCGGACCCCGCGCGCAGGATGGAGCCCAGCCGCACAGGGGCAGCGGACGCGTGCCGCGTGGTCGAGCGACCCCTCCCGAGGCTGCGCTCCGTGTGCCACGGTGGCGCCGGCTTGAGCCCCGCGAGGTTCAGGAGATCGTTGATGAGCTTGGGGCCGGTCTCGGCGCCGAACGTCGTCATCTTCTCCACGGCTCCGTGGCACGTCTGGCACTTCACCTTGGCGCGGAGGTGCGCCTTGTGCGGGAAGTACGTGAACTCGGGGAGCTTGTTGACGCGGACCCACGGGATCGGCTCCCCCTTCGCGAGGTACTCGCCGAGCTTCTTGATCTCCGGTCGGTCGGCGGCCGTGATCTTGTGGCAGCCGAGGCAGCGGCTCACCGACGGCAAGCCCGCGTACTCCGAGCGCCGCGCGTCGCTGTGGCAATACTGGCAGTCCATCTTGTACGTCTCGACGTGGACGTTGTGGGAGAAGTTGATCGGCTGGAGGGACGCTGTCACGACTGCCGTCTGGCGGCTCCACGACGACACCGCCAGGAAGACCAGAATGGCGAGGAGCACGACGCCGAGTGCTCCCACGCCCGCTCTTGCGCCCATCGACAGTCGATCGCCCTCCCCGGGGATTGAGTGACGGTTGTGAAGCCTATCACTCGCGCTGCGATCGCGTCAATCACTTGACCCGAACTACTCATGGACGGGCCGGCGGCGACCGAGCGGGTGGTGCAGGGTGGGGCGCCCGCGGGCGCCCCACCCTGCACCAGGACCCGCTCGTCTCGCGCGCTCCACGTTCATGAACAGTTCGGGTCAAGGCGCTGCGAGCCGCAGTGAGAGCCCGACGATCACGCGACGGACGCGAGGACCTCGGCGGCGGCCCGCGCGGCGTGCGCGAGGTCGGCCTCCGAGTGCGCAAGCGACACGAACGCCGCCTCGAACTGCGACGGGGCCAGGAACACCCCGCGGCCCAGCATCGCGTGGAAGAACCTGGCGTAGCGCGTGGTGTCGGCGCGCTTCGCGGAGGCGTAGTCGGTGACGGCGCCGTCGCAGAAGAACCCGGTGAGCATCGAGCCGACGCGGTTCACCGTGAGCGGGACGCCCGCCCTTTCGGCCGCGACCGTGAGCGCGCGCGCGAGCTGCGCGCCGCGCGCCTCCAGCGTCGCGTACACGCCCGGTGCCTGCAGCTGCCGGAGCGTCGCGAGGCCTGCGGCGACGGCGAGCGGGTTCCCCGACAGCGTGCCCGCCTGGTACACCGTGCCGAGCGGTACCACGTGGCTCATGAGCTGCCGCGAGCCGCCATAGGCGCCGACGGGCAGCCCGCCGCCGATGATCTTGCCGAGGCACGTGAGGTCCGGCCGGACGCCGTAGAGCTGTTGCGCGCCGCCGTACGCCACACGGAATCCCGTGATCACCTCGTCGAAGATGAGGAGCGCGCCGTGAGCGCGGGTGACCTCGCGCAGCCCCTCGAGGAAGCCGGGCCGCGGCGCCACCACGCCCATGTTGCCGGCCACGGGCTCGACGATCACGGCCGCGATCTCGCCGCCGTGCTCGCGGAAGTGCGTGCGGACCGCGTCGAGGTCATTGAACGGCGCCGTGAGCGTGAGCCGGGCGAGCGGGCCCGGCACGCCCGCGCTGTCCGGGATCGAGAACGTCGCGCCGCCGGAGCCCGCCTTCACGAGCAGGCTGTCGGCGTGGCCGTGGTAGCAACCGTCGAACTTGAGGAGGAGTGAGCGCCCCGTGGCGCCGCGCGCGAGCCGGATCGCGCTCATCGCGGCCTCGGTGCCCGAACTGACGAGACGGACGAGCTCGATGGACGGGTAGGCGGCGGTGATCGCCTCCGCCATCTCGACCTCGAGGGGCGTCGGCGCGCCATAGCTCGTGCCGCGCCCCGCCGCCTCGACGATCGCCTCCACCACCGGCCGCGGGGCGTGGCCGAGGATCAGCGGCCCCCACGAGCCCAGGAAATCCACGTAGGCGCGGCCGTCCACGTCCCAGAGCCTCGCGCCCTCGCCGCGCGCCACGAAGAACGGCTCGCCGCCGACGCCGCGAAACGCGCGCACCGGGCTGTTGACGCCGCCCGGAATGACCCGCGCGGCCTTCTCGAACCACCCTTTGGAATCGGTCACCGGCGTTTCCTCGCTTTCAGGGTGAAGTGATGGAGCCACGCCCAGGCGCGGCCGGCCGCGGCCCGCTCGTGCCAGCCCCGCCCCGGCTCGCGGATCTCCAGACGCTGGAAGTCGCCCCGTTTCGCGCTCCAGCGGAAGGCCGCCACCGCCTCGATCCGGCCGCCGACGACCGAGGTCACGACGTAGGTCGCCGCCTGCTGCCGGTCGGTCTCCGAGAAGTAGGCGCCCGTCCCGCCCCCGCGCTCCTGCGCGTCCACGTGTGAGTGGTAGATGACCGCGACCTGGAATCCCTCGCCGTCGAGCCGGCTGATCATGAGCAGGTCTTGCGGGTCGATGGAGTACGCGGTGCGCGCGTCGCGCGCGTGGCGCTCGGGGTCTTTCGCGTGCAGCGCGTCCTGGATGTTGCGGCAGCGGAGCAGGCGCCGCAGCCCGGCGCGCTCCAGGATGACCCCGCACGACTCGCGCGGGTACTCTTCGATCGCGTGCCGCTTGACCGCGTCGAGCTCCTTCGGGGTCAGGATCAACGGCACCCGCCGGCCAGCGCGGGGATGATCGCCACCTCGTCGCCGTCCTAGCCCCTGGAGCGCCTCGATCGCCTCGCTGTTCACGTAGATGTTGACGTGGTGGTGGACCCGGCCGCCCTCGTCACGCACGAGCCCCTTGAGGCCGGCATGCGCGCGCTCGAGCTCGTCGAGCAGACCGCCGACGGTTTTCGCGGCCGCCTCGATGCGAGCCTTGTTGTTCGTCGCCCTGCGGAAGGGCGTCGGAATGTACACGGTCACCGCCATGCCCGTCTCCTGCCACGGCCGGACACGTTCACCCGCTCAGCCCTGACTGAGGTAGCGCTCGCCCGTGTCGGGCAGGATGGTGACGACGAGCTGGCCCGGCCGGAGCTCGGCCGCGACGGCGCACGCGGCGAACGCCGCCGCACCCGCGGAGACGCCCACGAGCAGCCCCTCCTCCCGCGCGAGCCGGCGCGACCACGCGAGGGCGTCCTCGTCGCGCACCTGGACGACGCGGTCGATAATGTCGCGGTTCAGGATGCGGGGCACGAACGACGCGCCGATGCCCTGGATGGCGTGGGGGCGCGCCTTGCCGCCGGAGAGCACGGGCGACCTCGCCGGCTCGACGGCGATCACGCGCACCCCCGGAACCTTGTCCTTCAGCACCTCACCGACGCCCGTCAGCGTGCCGCCGGTGCCGACGCCCGCGATGAAGACGTCCAGGCGTCCCTCGACCGCGTCGAGGATCTCGAGCGCCGTGGTCCGGCGATGCGCGGCCGGGTTCGCCGGGTTCTCGAACTGCTGGGGCATGAACCAGTCGGGGTGCTCGTGGAGGAGCTCCTGCGCCGCGTGTACCGCACCGGTCATGCCCTCGATGGCCGGCGTCAGGTGGAGCTCCGCGCCGAACCGCGCCAGGAGCCGCTGGCGCTCGACGCTCATGTCGTCCGGCATCGTGAGGAGCAGCCGGTAGCCCTTGACCGCGGCGGCCATCGCGAGGCCGATGCCGGTGTTGCCGCTCGTCGGCTCGACGATCGTGGTCCCCGGCTTCAGGAGTCCGCGCTCTTCCGCCGCTTCGAGCATGGCCACAGCGATCCGGTCCTTGACGCTCCCGCCGGGGTTCACCGACTCGAGCTTGGCGACGACGGTCGCGCCGTCCGGCCGGGGCAGCCGGTTCAGGCGAACCATCGGCGTGCGGCCGATCAGCTCGAGGACCGAGCAGGCGATCTTCGGCGGCGGCGTCATATGTGGTACGTCGGCTGCGCCGAGCTGCGGCGCGCCAGCGCGCGGGCCGCCAGCTCGCCGAAGGTGACCCGGTCCACGACCTCCGACACCGCCTTCGAGATCTCGTTCCAGAGCTCGGCGAGGTCGGCGGCGCCGCCGCCGTTCCGCCCGCCGCGGCGCTGGCCCTCGAACGGCGCCTCGCTCCCCTCGACGGCACGGAGGACGTCGCCCACGCTGATCTGCTCGGGTGGCCGCGTGAGGTGGTAGCCGCCGGCGGCGCCGCGCCGGGACGCGAGGATGCCGGCGCGCTTGAGCGCGAGCAGCACCTGCTCGAGGTACCGCTGCGGGATTCCCTGCCGCACGGCGATGTCCTGGATGGGCACGAGCCCGTTCCCGCGCCGCTGAGCGAGATCGAGCACCGCCAGGATCGCGTACTCGCCCTTCGCCGAGATCCTCATCGCGCGGGCTCCACCGAAGGCCTCAGCTCGCGCCGCCTCGTTCGAGCAGGCGGGCGGCCTCGCGGGCGAAGTACGTGATCACGACGTCCGCACCCGCGCGGCGGATGGCGACGAGCGCCTCCAGCATCGCGCGCTCCTCGTCGAGCCAGCCCAGCCGGCCCGCAGCGCGGATCATCGAGTACTCGCCCGAGACCGAATACGCCGCGAGCGGCACGCCGAACTCGGCCTTGGCGCGCGAGATGATGTCGAGGTACGGCAGCGCCGGCTTCACCATCACGATGTCCGCGCCCTCGTCGAGGTCGAGCGCGATCTCGCGCATCGCCTCGACGCCGTTCGCCGGATCCATCTGGTAGGAGCGTCGGTCGCCGAACTGGGGCGCCGAGTCGGCCGCCTCGCGGAACGGCCCGTAGAAGCTCGAAGCGTACTTCGCCGAGTACGCCATGATCGGCGTCTCGCCGTAGCTCGCCTCGTCGAGGGCCTCGCGGATGGCGCCGACGCGGCCGTCCATCATGTCGGACGGTGCCACCATGTCGGCGCCGGCCTCCGTGTGCGACACCGCGACGCGCGCGAGCAGCTCGAGGGTCGGGTCGTTGCGGATGGCGCCGCCCTCGACGATCCCGCAGTGGCCGTGGCTCGTGTACTGGCAGAGGCAGACGTCGGTGACGACGAGGAGGTCGGGCACCAC
This sequence comes from Candidatus Rokuibacteriota bacterium, assembly GCA_016179925.1. GTDB lineage: Bacteria > Methylomirabilota > Methylomirabilia > Rokubacteriales > CSP1-6 > JACPCG01. The sequence continues at coordinate 16,330 of JACPCG010000007.1, forward strand.
GTCCTTGACCGCGCGCACCGCCTGCTGGACGATGCCGTCCTCCGCGTACGCCTCCGAGCCGCGCGGGTCCTTCTCCGACGGCAGCCCGAAGAGGAGCACGGCGGGGATTCCCATGCCGGCGACGTCCTTGACCTCCTTGACGAGCTCGTCGACGGAGAACCGGAACTGTCCGGGCATGGACGTGATCGGCTCGCGGACGCCGCGTCCGTGCACCGCGAAGAGCGGGTAGACGAGGTCGTCGACGGCCAGCGTCGTCTCGCGGACGAGCTTCCGCAGCAGCGGCTTCTCCCTGAGACGTCTCGGACGGAACATCGCGTGCGCCATCACTCACTCCTCCTCGGCCGGCGGCCGGCATTCTTCGGAACCCTGGAAAAGTAGTCGGCGATCGCCCGCGCCAGCGCGGGGATCGTGTACTCGCTCGGCATGACGTCCGTGGCGAGCCCGTACTCGGCGGCCGTCGCCGCGGTGATCGGCCCGATCGAGGCGACGGCGACCCGGCCGCGCCACGCGCTCCGCTCCTCCTCGCTGAAGAGCTCGGCGAAGTTGCGCGCCGTGGACGAGCTGGTGAACGTCACGGCGTCGATGGCGCCGGCGGCGAGCGCCTCCCGCAACCGCTCGACGCCGTTCTCGACCCGCCGCGTCTGGTACGCGGGCACCTCGCTGACCGTGGCGCCGAGCCGCCGGAGCTCGACCACCAGCACGTCACGCGTCTCCTTCGCCCGCGGCAGGAGCACCCGGTCGCCGGCGCCGACCAGCGGCCGGAGCCGCTCGACGAGCCCCTCCGCCCGGTACTCCCCGGGGACCACCTCGACGCGGACCCCGTGCTCGGCGAGCGCCTCGGCCGTGGCCGGGCCGATCGCCGCGACGCGTTTCTTCGCGACGGCCGACCAGGGGATCCCGCGCGCGCCGAGCCGGCGTTCCACCATGAGGACGCCGTTCACGCTCGTGAAGATCACCCAGGTGAAGGTGTCGAGCGCCGCGAGCGCCGCGTCCAGCGGCTCCCAGGAGGCGGGCGGCTCGATCGCGATGGTCGGCGCCTGGACGACGCGCGCCCCGGCGCCCTCGAGGAGCTGCGCGAACCGCTGCGCCTGCGCGGTCGCGCGCGTGACCAGGATCGTCCGTCCCGCGAGCGGCCGTTTGTCGGTCGCGCGGGTTATGCGAGCCATTTCACCGATCGCCTCGCCGGTTGAACTTCGGTCATTTCACCCCTCGGCTCGCCCTGCCATCACACCCTCAGCGCGGCGACGGCGGCGGCGCCGCGCTCCAGGAGCGACTCCGCGAGCCTGAGCCCGATGAGCTCCGCCTCGGCCGGTATCCCGCTGTCGGCGCCGCGCAGCATCTTCCGCCCGTCCTCGCTCGCGACGAACGCCGTCATCGTGAGGCGGCCGGCGCTCCACGCCGCGTGGGCCGCCATCGGCGTGTTGCAGGAGGCGCCGAGCCGTCCGAGGTAGGCGCGCTCCGCGAGCGCGCAGGCGCGCGTCGCCGCGTGGTCGAGGCGCTGCACCAGCGAGCGGGTGCGGCCGTCGGACCCGCGGACCTCGAGGGCGAGGATCCCCTGGCCCACGGCGGGCACGAAGACGTCCGGCGCGAGGGGCCGCGCGTGCGCGGGGGTCAAGCCGAGCCGGTGGAGGCCGGCCGCCGCCAGGATGACGCCGTCCCACCCGCCGCTCTCGAGCTTCCTGAGGCGGGTGTCTACGTTGCCGCGGATCGGCTCGACGACGAGATCGGGCCTCAGGGCCAGCACGATCGCGCGGCGACGCGGGCTCGAGGTGCCGATCACCGCGCCCGGCGGCAGATCCTCGAAGCGCGCGCCGGTCCGCGTCACCAGGACGTCGCGCGGATCCTCTCGCTCCGGGAACGCCACCAGCGCGAGCCCTGCCGGCACGTCGGCGGGGAGATCCTTCAGGCTGTGGACCGCGCAGTCGACGGCGCCCTGGAGCAGCGCCTCCTCGATCTCCTTCACGAAGAGCCCCTTGCCTCCCACCGCGGCCAGCCGCGCCTCGAGCAGCCGGTCGCCTTCGGTGCGGATCGGGACGATCTCGACCTCGGCGCCGAGGGCGCCGAGGCGCGTCGCGATGGCGTTCGCCTGGGCGAGCGCGAGCGGGCTCCCGCGCGTGCCCAGCTTCATTGGAGCGGGGTCCGCGAGGCCGCGTGTGTCCGTGGGTGGCCTGAGACAGGCGCGGCGTGGCTCCGTTCCTCCAGCGCACTCTTCATTGAAGTCCCTTACTTTCTCCCGAGGCCGAAGAGCTCGTGGACGAGCTCGAGCCACGAGCGGTGCGCGCCCACGCGCGAGGACTCGCGGAGCTTCGTGATCGGCGTGTGCAGGATCTTGTTCACGATCGCCGTCGAGAGCGTATCGATCGCCTGGCGGGTCTCCGGCGACACGTCCGGGAGCCGCGCCAGCGTCTTCCGCACCTCGCCCGTGCGGATCTCCTCGAGCCGCTCCCGCAGCGACACGATCGTCGGGATCACCTCGACGTCGTTCTGCCGGGCGACGAACTTCCCGATCTCCCGCTCGACCAGCCCCTCGGCCCGCTGCGCTTCACGCAGACGCTCCCGGATGTTCGCGTCCACGACCTGCTTGAGGTCGTCGATGTCGTAGCGATAGACGTCCTCGAGGGTGTCCACGCCCTCCTCGACGTCCCGCGGCACGGCGATGTCGATGAAGAACAGCGGCCGCGCGCGCCTCCCGTGCATCACCCGCTGGACGGCCTCCCGCGTGATCACCGGCTCCGTCGCGCCCGTGGAGCTGACGACGATGTCCACGCCGGCCAGCGCCGTCTCGAGCTCGTCGAGCGGTACCGCGGTCCCCGAGAGCGCGCGGGCCATCTCCTGCGCGCGCGCCCAGGTACGGTTCGTGACGTAGATCGGGAACGCCCCCTGCTCGACGAGGTGCCGGGCGGCGAGCTCGCTCATCTTGCCGGCGCCCACGAGGAGGATCGCCTTGCCGCCGAGCCCGGTGAAGATCTTCTTGGCGAGCTCGACCGCCGCGAACGAGACCGACACGGCGTGCCGCGCGATCTCCGTCTCCGTCCGCACCCTCTTCGCGACGGCGAACGCCTGCGTGAACAGCGTGTGGAGATGCGGCCCGACCGTCTCGCACGCCTGTGCGAGCGCGAACGCGTCCTTCACCTGCCCGAGGATCTGGGGCTCGCCGATCATCATCGAGTCGAGGCTCGAGGCGACGCGGAAGGCGTGGCGCACGGCGTCCTGGTCGAGGTGGGTGTAGAGGAGCGGCTCGACGAGCCCGAGGTTCACGCCGCGATGCTGGCAGAGATGGCGGAACGCGACGGCGCGCGCCTCGCCCGGCGCCTCGGCGATGCCGTACACCTCCACGCGGTTGCACGTCGTGAGGATCAGCGCTTCCTGGACCAGGCCC
>JACPCG010000008.1 GCA_016179925.1 Candidatus Rokuibacteriota bacterium
TCTGCCCTGGCTCGGCTACGTCGCGAAGTGGGACGCCGCCGACCGCTTCATCTTCCTCGACACGGTGCAGTACGAGAAGAACGGCTGGCAGAACCGGAACCGGATCAAGACTCGGGACGGCCCGCGGTGGCTGACGGTGCCGGTCAGCCGCGCGCCGCTCGGCACGCCGATCCGCGACGTGCGCGTGGACGGGGCCCAGCCCTGGGCGGCGCGCCACCTCCGCGCGATCGAGCACGCCTACGCGAAGGCGCCGCACTTCGGCCGGTACCACGACGCGCTGCGCGCGTTCTACGCGCGGCCGTGCGACCGCCTGGCGCCGCTCGCCGCGGCGAGCGCCGAGTGGCTCGCGCGCGCGCTCGGCGTCGAGGCCCCCGTCACGCTCGCCTCGGACGTGGCCGTGGGGCCCGCCGGGGCCGGGGGCGACCCCACCGCCCGGCTCGTCGCCCTGTGCCGGGCCGTCGGGGCGGACACCTACCTCGCGGGCAGGGACGGCGCCACCTACATGGACCTCGCCCAGTTCAGGGCCGCCGGGATCGCCGTGGAGGCGCAGCGCTACGCGCACCCGGTCTACGCGCAGCTCCACGGGGAATTCGTTCCGCTTCTCTCGGCGCTTGACTTATTATTGATGCACGGCGATGAGGCCCTCGCCATCCTGCGTCGAGGCAACACCTGGGAGCGGCTCTCGGCCTGAGCGGGTCTCGATGAACATCCTCGCCATCGGCGCCCATCCCGACGACATCGAGTACGGCTGCGGCGGCATGCTCGCGAAGTACGCGCGCCGGGGACACGCCGTCTACATGTTCGTCGCCTCCGACGGCGCGCTCGGCGGCGAGGCCGAGATGCGGCGGCGCGAGCAGAAGGACGCGGCGCAGATCCTCGGCGTGCGCGAGGTGTTCTGGGGCGGCTACCCGGACACCGAGGTGCCGCTCTCGCGCGACCTGATCGTCCGGCTCGAGACCGCGATCCGCCAGGTGCAGCCGCGGATGATCTTCGTCAACGCGCCCGACGACACCCACCAGGACCACCGCCACCTCGCGCAGTGCGCGATGTCGGCCACGCGCTACGTGCCGAACTTCCTCTTCTTCGAGGTCCCGTCCACGGTGAACTTCGTCCCGAACTGCTACACGGACATCGCGGACGTGCTCGACGTCAAGCTCGCGTGCCTCGAGGCTCACACCTCGCAGGTGACGAAGACCAGCATCGAGGATTTGACGATCCTGGAACTGGCGAAGTCGTGCGCCAACTTCCGCGGGATCCAGGCGCGCGTGAAGTACGCGGAAGCGTTTCACTCCGTCCGTCTGCTCCTGAATCTTTGACGTGTGGTCGCCCGGTGGAATGAACAGCGGCGTGATGCAACGCGGCCGGGTCGCCCCTCGCTCAGGCCACCCACCGACCGCGCCGGGCCGGCGGATCCCGACTCGACATTGATTGCGCACTCCAGGCCGACGGTCAGCGAGGAGGACGCGCTCCGCGTGGCGGCCGTCGTGCGCTCGGGGCGGCTCGCCCAGGGCGCCGAGGTGGAGGGCTTCGAGCGCGCGCTGGCGGGGTACCTCGGCGTCGCGGCCGCGGCCGCGGTCAGCTCCGGCAGCGCGGCGCTCGAGCTGGCGCTCGCCGCGCTCGGCGCCGGCCCCGGCGGCGAGGTCGTCGTTCCCACCTACGCCTGCGACGCGCTCCACCACGCGGTGACCCGCTGCGGCGCCGTGCCGGTGCTCGCCGATGCCGACCCCGAGACGCTCGGGCCCTCCGCCAAGGACGTCGCGCGACGGGTGACGCCGCGCACGCGGGCGGTCGTCGTCGTCCACCCCTTCGGCCTCGCCGTGGACCTCGACGAGTTCCTCGCGCTCGGCGTCCCCGTGGTCGAGGACTGCGCCCAGGCGATCGGCGCCGCGTATGGCGGGCGCCCGGCCGGGTCGCGCGGCGCCCTCGCCGTCTGCTCCTTCTACGCGACCAAGCTCCTGACGACGGGAGAGGGCGGCGCCGTCGCAGGCCCGAGCGGCGTCGTCGAGCGGGTCCGGGACGCCCGCGACTACGACGAGCGGGAGGACCTCCGACCCCGCTTCAACTACAAGCTGACGGACATGCAGGCGGCGCTCGGCCGGAGCCAGCTCGCGCGGCTCGACGCCTTCATCGCCCGCCGCCGCGCGATCGCGGCGCGCTACCGCGGGGCGCTCGCCGGGATCGCGGGCTGCCGCCCGCCCCGCGACCTCGGCGAGCGCCACGTGTATCACCGCTTTGTGGTCGCCGTGGACCGGCCCCTCGGGCCGCTCATCGCCGGGCTCGAACGGCGCGGCGTCGCCGCGCGCCGGCCGGTCTTCCGCCCGATCCACCGGGCGCTCGGCCTCGACGGCTACCCCGAGGCCGAGCGGCTGTGGGCGCAGTGCTTGTCCCTGCCGTGCTATCCCTCGCTGACCGACGGCGAGGCCGACGCCGTCGTCGCGGCGCTCGCCGCGGCGCTCGCCGCGTGATCGACCGCTGGACGCTCCCGCGGGTGGCGCTCGTCGCGGCGCTGCTCCTGACGCCGGTCTGGGGCTGGTTCCACGCGGCGCGGGTCCCGTGGCTCTACCTGGTCGCCCTCGCGTGCGCCGTCGCCTTCTTCGCGACGCCGCTGACGCGCGCGTTCGCCCTCTGGTGGGGCGTGCTCGACCTGCCGGGCGAGCGGAAGGTCCACGCGGTCGCGACGCCGCTGCTCGGCGGCGCGGCCGTGTACTTCGCCTTCGCCGTGACCGTGCTCGCGAACTTCGACTTCTCGCTGGGGCTCAAGGGGGTCGCGGTCGGCGGCACGATCGTCGTCGCGATCGGCATCCTCGACGACATGATCGACCTCCCGGCCTGGCTGAAGTTGTTCGGCCAGATCGGAGCCGCCGCGGCGGCGGCCGCCTACGGCGTCGTCCTCAACACGGTGCCGATCGGGGTCCCGGGCTTCCTCTGGCTGAACGTGATCCTCACCGTGGTGTGGTTCCTCACGGTCACCAACGCCATCCAGTTCCTCGACGGGATGGACGGGCTCGCCGCGGGCCTCGGCATCATCGCCGGGATCTTCTTCAGCATCGTGTCGCTCCAGACCGGCCAGCGGTACCTCATGTTCCTGTCGGCCGCCCTGGTGGGCGCGTGCCTCGGCTTCCTGCCGTACAATTTCCGGCCCGGCGGCGCCCGGATCTTTCTCGGTGACGGCGGCGCCAGCTTCATCGGCTTCACGCTGGCCGGGCTCGCGGCGATGGGCACGTGGGCGACCGACGACCCCGTCATCTCCCTGTTCACGCCGACGCTCATCCTCGGGGTGCCGCTCTTCGACATCGCGTTCGTCGGCGTCGTCCGCATCGTCACGGGCAAGGTGCACACGCTCCGCGAGTGGCTCGCGTACACCGGCCGCGACCACATCCACCACCGGTTCGAGGCGCTCGGGCTGACGAAGACACAGGGCGTGCTCCTGATCTACTTCATCGCGGGGACGCTCGGCCTCGGGGCGATCCTCCTGAAGGACGCGACCCCGCGTGAGGCGGGGCTCGTCCTCCTCCAGGCGGCGTGCGTCCTCGCGATCGTCGCCGTGCTCGAGGGCGTCGGACGGGGGCGCCCGCGGCGATGATGCGGTCCGTCCGCGCCCGCGTCCACACGGTCCTGCACCTCGACGACCCGCCCCGGCGCATCGCCGCCGCCCTCGCCGCGGGGGTCTTCATCAGCTGCACGCCGTTCTACGGGCTCCAGACCCTGCTGGCGCTCGCGGTCGCGACGGTCTTCCGCCTGAACAAGGCCGCGACGGTCACGGGCGCATGGCTCAACCTGCCGTGGTTCGCGCCGCTGGTCTACGGCGCGGCGCTCTGGGTCGGCGGCCTCGCGCTCCCGGACGAGCAGGGGATCGACGCCGCCGAGGTGGCCGCGATCCTCCACGCGTCGAGGTCGTTCTCGTGGGTGGAGGTCCTCGAGGCGCTCCGCGGCGTGTCGGCGGCGCTCCTGATCGGCACGACGGTGGTCGGCGCGGTGGCGGGACTCGCCACGTACGTCGTCGCCCTCGGCGTGATCCGACGCCAGCGCGACCGGGGTATCATGGGGCCATGAGCGCGACCGTGCGCAAGGGCGTGTTTCCCGCGGCGGGTCTCGGCACGCGGTTTCTCCCGGCGACCAAGGCGCAGCCGAAGGAGATGCTGCCACTCGTGGACAAGCCGATGATCCAGTACGTCGTCGAGGAGGCGGTGGCGTCGGGCCTCTCGGAGATCATCATCGTGACCGGGCGCGGCAAGCGCGCGATCGAGGACCACTTCGACGCCGCCTTCGAGCTCGAGTACTACCTGAACGACCGGGGCAAGGTGGACGAGCTCGCCCAGATCAAGACGATCTCCGAGCTCGCCTCGGTGTCCTACGTCAGGCAGAAGGAGCCGCTGGGCCTCGGGCATGCGATCCTCTGCGCGCGCCCGCTCGTTGGCGACGAGCCGTTCGGCGTGTTCCTGGGCGACGACATCATCGGCGCGGCGCCGGCGCCGTGCATGCGCCAGCTCCTGGACGTGTTCGAGCGCCACGGCGGCCCGGTGCTCGCCGTCGAGCGCGTGCCGCGGGAGCGCCTGGGCCAGTACGGCGTGATCAGGCCGCTCCACCTCGGCGGCAACGTCTACGAGATCCTCGATCTCGTCGAGAAGCCCCGGGCCCAGGACGCGCCCTCGGACCTCGCGATCATCGGGCGCTACGTGCTGACGCCCGACGTCTTCGGTCTCCTCGCCGAGACGCCGGCCGACGCGCGGGGCGAGATCCAGCTCACCGACGCGCTCCGGGCGCTGCGCGCCCGGCGCCCGATGTACGCCCTCGCCTTCGAGGGCCGGCGCTACGACACCGGGGACAAGCTCGGCTTCCTCAAGGCCACGGTCGAGTTCGCGCTCGCCCGTCCCGACCTCGCCGACGAGTTCCGCGCCTATCTCAAGTCGCTGCGCCTCTGACCACGCGTTGTCGCTGGGGTCCCGTCCGGTCCGCGGACGAGAGGGTCGCGCCGCATTCGGCGCTTACGTTGACTTGCCCGCGGCGTTCTGCCACACTTTTCGCCACCTTCGGCGTGATCCGAAGGTCGCAGACACCATGGCGAACGCCCCGAAGCGCCCGTTCCACACCGCTGCCGACGCCGAGATCAAGCGCGGCGAAGTCTCCGACGTCTATTTCGCGCGCACCGTCCAGATCCTGCTCCACCGCGGGGACCGCAAGCGCGTCAAGGCGGAGGTCTACCTCAAGTCCCTGCCCGAGGACTGGCAGTGGGGCATCCTCGCCGGCCTCGAGGAGGCGGCGGCGCTGCTCGAGGGCGTGCCCGTGGACGTGTGGGCGATGGACGAAGGGACGCTCTTCGAAGGTTACCAGCCGGTGCTGCGCATCGAGGGCACGTACGTCGAGTGGGCGCAGTACGAGACGGCGCTGCTCGGACTCCTCTGCCAGGCGTCGGGGATCGCGACGAAGGCGGCGCGCTGCAAGAAGGCCGCGGGCGACCGCCAGGTCATCTCGTTCGGCGCGCGCCGCATGCACCCGACGCTCGCGCCGATGATCGAGCGCAACGCCTTCGTCGGCGGCTGCGACGGCGTCGCCGTGACGAAGTCCGCCGAGCTGATCGACGCGGACCCGATGGGCACGATCCCGCACTCGCTCGTGCTGATGGTGGGCGACACGGTGGAGGCGCTCAAGGCCTTCCACGAGGTGGTGGACCCGAAGGTGCGCCGCGTGGCGCTCGTGGACACGCTCCAGGACGAGAAGTTCGAGGCGATCCGCGTCGCCGAGGCGCTCGGCCGTGACCTCTATGCCGTGCGGCTCGACACGCCCTCGTCGCGGCGCGGCGACTTCTATCGCATCATCGAGGAGGTCCGCTGGGAGCTCGACCTCCGGGGCTTCGGCCACGTGAAGATCCTCGCCTCGGGCGGCGTGGACGAGTACGAGATCCTCGCGCTGAACCCCATCGTGGACGGCTACGGCGTCGGCACCGCGATCGCCAACGCGCCGGTGTTGAACTTCGCGCTCGACATCATGGAGATCGAGGGGCGGCCGATGGCCAAGCGGGGCAAGTGGTCGGGCGCCAAGGAGGTCTACCGGCGCCGCGGCACGCGCGAGACCGTCGTGGTGCCGGCGGGCACGCCGCCCCCGGCGCGGGCGGACGGGGGCGCCTGGGAGGCGCTCCTCAAGCCGCTGGTCGCGGGGGGCCGCATCGTCCGCGACCTGCCGCCGCCGCGCACCCTGCGCGAGTTCGTGCTCGACCAGCTGTCGCGCGTGCCGCTCGAGGCGCTCCGGCGGCAGGGTCTCCGGCGGGACTTCTAGCCCGGATGACTGATGAACGGTCCCCGTGGACCCGCGCGCGGCGATCATGAGTAACCCGGGCTAGCGGGACGGTCCGGTGGCCCGGCCCGGGGGGATCCTCGACGACATCGTCCGCGACACGCGGGCGGAGGTCGCGCGCCGCAAGGCCGCCGCGCCGCGCGCCGCGCTCGCGCGCGTCTGCGCGGCGCTTCCGCCCGCGCGCGAGTTCGAGGCCGCGCTCCGGCCCGCGGCGGGCGAGGTCCGGCTGATCGCCGAGGTGAAGAAGGCCTCCCCGTCGCGCGGGGTGCTGGCGCCCGATCTCGATCCGGTCGCGCTCGCCCGAGCCTACGCGGGGGCCGGCGCGCACGCGATTTCGGTCCTCACCGACGAGCGGTATTTCAAGGGCAGCCTCGACCTGCTGGGACCGATCCGCGCGGCGGTCGACGTCCCGCTCTTGCGCAAGGACTTCACCCTCGACGAGTACCAGCTCTGGGAGTCGCGCGCGGCGGGCGCCGACGCCGTGCTGTTGATCGTGGCGATCCTCGAGCCCGCGCTGCTCCGCGACCTCGCCGCGGCGGCGAAGGGGCTCGGCCTCGCAGCGCTCGTCGAGTGCCACACCGCCGCCGAGGTGGACGTGGCGCTCGCGGCCGGCAGCCGCATCCTCGGCCTCAACAATCGCGACCTCCGCACGTTCGTGACGCGGATCGAGACCACGCTCGAGCTGCTGCCGCTGATCCCGCCGGGGCCCGTCGTCGTGAGCGAGAGCGGGTTCTTCACCGGCGCGGAGGTCCGCCGGGTCGCGGCGGCCGGCGCCCACGCCGTGCTCGTGGGCGAGGGGCTCGTCACGGCCCGCGACGTCGCGGCCAAGATTCGCGAGCTCATCCGTGGTTAGGGTCAAGGTCTGTGGGATCACCAACCTCGAGGACGCGCTGACGGCGGTCCAGGCGGGCGCCGACGCGCTCGGCTTCATCTTCGTCGAGGGCACGCCGCGCTTCGTCACGCCCGAGCAGGCGGAGCCCCTCATCCGCGCGCTGCCCCCGTTCGTCACGCCGGTCGGCGTTTTCTGGGACCATCCCGCGGGCCACGTCAAGGCGGTCGCCGAGGCGTGCGGGCTCCGGGCGCTCCAGTTCCACGGCGACGAGAGGCCCGAGGATCTGGTGGGCTACGGATTGCCGGTGATCAAGACGATCAAGCTGGCCGCGCCCTCGGGCGAGCTCGGCGGTCGGCTGCCCTGGACGCCGACGGTGACATGGTTGCCGTACCGCACGTACGCCGCGGCGCTGCTCCTGGACAGCGCGGCGCGCTGGAGCGAGGGCGAGGCGCGCCAGCCGATCGAATGGAACATCGCGCGGGACCTCGCGAACTCCCGGTGGCGGATCATCCTCTCTGCCGGCCTCACGCCCGAGAACGTCGCTCGCGCGGTCGCGACCGCGCGCCCCTACGCCGTGGACGTCAACTCGGGCGTGGAGGCCCAGCCCGGCCGGAAGGACCCCGACAAGGTCTGGCGGTTCGTCGCCGAGGCCAAGGGCGTCCGATGAGTCGCGCGCTGAAATCGCTGCCGGACGCGCGGGGCCACTTCGGCCGCTACGGGGGGCGCTTCGTCCCCGAGACGCTGATGGCGCCCTTGATCGAGCTCGAGCGCGCCTACGCCGCCGCGCGGCGCGACCGGAAGTTCCAGGGGCGGCTCAGGGCCCTCCTCGGCGACTACGCGGGGCGGCCGACGCCGCTCTACGAGGCCGCGCGGCTCGGCGAGCACTGCGGGGGCGCGCGGATCTACCTCAAGCGCGAGGACCTCTGCCACACGGGCGCGCACAAGATCAACAACGTCCTCGGCCAGGCGCTGCTGGCCTCGCGCATGAAGAAGCACCGCGTGATCGCCGAGACCGGCGCGGGCCAGCACGGCGTCGCGACGGCGACGGCCGCCGCGCTGCTCGGGCTCGAGTGCGAGGTGTACATGGGCGCCGAGGACGTCGAGCGCCAGGCGCTCAACGTCTTCCGGATGCGGCTGCTCGGCGCGCGCGTGATCCCCGTCGAGGCGGGCAGCCGGACGCTCAAGGACGCGATCAACGAGGCGCTGCGCGACTGGGTCACGAACGTGCGCACCACGTACTACCTCCTCGGCTCGGCGCTCGGGCCGCACCCCTACCCGATGATGGTCCGCGACTTCCACACCGTGATCGGGCGGGAGGCCCGCGCCCAGGCGCGGCGCGTGCTCGGCCGGCTGCCCGACGTGGTCGTGGCGTGCGTCGGCGGCGGCTCGAACGCGATCGGTCTGTTCCACCCGTTCATCGGCGACCGGCGGGTGCGCCTCGTCGGCGTCGAGCCGGGCGGCGAGGGCCTCGCGACCGGCCGCCACGGCGCCTCGATGACCGCGGGGCGCGTGGGCGTGCTGCACGGCTGCATGAGCTATCTCCTCCAGAACGACGACGGGCAGATCGCCACCGCGCACTCGATTTCGGCGGGGCTCGACTACCCGGGCGTCGGGCCCGAGCACGCCTACTACCGCGACGCGGGGCGGTTCGAGTTCGTCTCGATCACCGACGAGGAGGCGCTCGACGGGTTCCAGGCGCTCACGCGCCTCGAGGGCATCATGCCCGCGCTCGAGTCGGCCCACGCCGTCGCTCACGCCATGCGGCTCGCGAAGACGCTCCCCACGTCGAACGCGATCGTCGTCGGCCTCTCCGGCCGCGGCGACAAGGACGTGCACGTGGTCGCGAAGGCGCTCGGGAAGGAGGTCGGATGAAGCCGGCGCGCACCGTGAGCCGGCCGCCCGCGGCCGGTGGAGGGCGCGCGGCCCCCGCTCCGACCGGCCGGCTCGCGGCGGCCTTCGCGGCGCTGCGCGCGCGCGGCGAGCGCGCCCTGGTGGCGTACCTCACGGCGGGCGACCCGTCGCTCGCCGAGACCCGCCGGCTCGTCCTCGAGGCGGCGCGCTGCGGCGCCGACGTGATCGAGCTCGGGGTGCCCTTCTCCGATCCCATCGCCGACGGCCCGGTGATCCAGCGCGCGGCGATGCGGGCGCTCGAGCGCGGAACGTCGCTGGCGCGCGTGCTCGAGACGGTCGCGATGCTGCGGGGGGAAACGCGCGTGCCCCTCGTGCTCCTCACGTACTACAACCCCGTGCTCGCCTTCGGCCTGAAGGCATTCGCGCGGACGGCGGTCGAGGCGGGGGTGGACGGCGTCATCGTCGCCGACCTGCCGCTCGAGGAGGCGGGCCCGCTCGCGGCCGAGGCGGAAGGCGCCGGGCTCGACCTCGTCCACCTGGTGGCGCCGACCTCGACGCCCGAGCGCGTCCGCCGCATCGCGCGGCAGAGCCGCGGGTTCATCTACG
>JACPCG010000009.1 GCA_016179925.1 Candidatus Rokuibacteriota bacterium
CAGCAGGATCCGGCCGAGCAGCGGCAGCGTGATCCGACCGAGCGTCGCGAGGCGGCCGGCGCCGTCCACCTGCGCCGCCTCGTAGAGCTCCGCCGGAATCGTGAGCAGCCGCGCGTAGCAGAGGATCGCGACGAACGGCATCGTGCGCCAGACGTCGGCCAAGATCACCGCCGGGAGCGCCAGCTGCGGGTCACCGAGCCAGTTGAGCGGGCGGCCACCGAGCAGCACGTTGAAGAGGCCCGCCGCCGGGTGGTAGAGCCACTCGAAGAGCTTCGCCGCGACCACCGACGGCATCGCCCACGCGAGCAGGAGGAGCGAGAGCGCGAGGCGCCGGCCGCGCCGCTGGCCGTGCAGGGCGAGCGCTGCCAGCACGCCGAGCGCGAGCTCGAGCGCCACCGAGAGAACCGTGAAGAGCCCGGTCGTGCGCGCCGCGTTCCAGAAGCGCGGATCGCCCGCGCCCCCGGGTAGACCGTGAGCGCGACGAGCGTCAGCAGCGCGGGCGCGACCAGGAGCAGGCCGCGCAGACGCTCGGCGCGCCGGCGCCGCGTCACCGGATGGCCCCGAGGAAGTGGTCGAGCCGGGCGCGCGCGTCGGCGATCGCCCGGCTTGGCGACTTGACGCCGACCAGCGCCGCCGAGAACTCCGGCTGGACCGTCGCGGACAGCAGCAGGTAGTACGGCGTGACGGGCCGCGGGCGCCCGGCGCGCGCGAGCGCGTGGATCGCGGGGAGGCTCGGACGGCTCCGCACGAGGGCGGCGTCGTGGTAGAGCGCCTCGCGCGTGGGGCTCAGCGCCGCGCCGAGCGCGATCGCCTTCTGTGCGCGCTCGCTCGTGAGAAACCGCGCCAGCGCGAGCGCGAGCTCTGGGTGGCGGCTCCGCCGGGACACGCCCAGGTGGGCGCCGCCCGTGGAGCCCGCGCCGGGCGGGCCACCCGCGCGCCCCGGCAGCGGCGCGATCCCGACCCTGCCGCGCACCGCGGAGCCCGGCGCCTCGAACAGGTCGAGCGCGTATGGCCAGTTTCGGAGGAAGATCGCGTGCCCGTCGCCGAAGGCGCGCCGGCTCAGCTCCTCGTCGGCGGCTGTCGTCCACGCCGGGCTCACGCCGGCTTCGATCAGCCCGCGGAGAACGTCGAGGGCCTCGGCGGCCCGCGCGGGCTCGGGCAACACGGTGCCGTCCTCAGCGAGGAGCCGCGTGCCGCCCGCCCAGAACGCCTCGAGGACGTTCACGACGAGCCCCTCGTACTGCTTGCCCTGCCAGAGGTAGCCCTCGAGCGCCGGGTCGCGCTCGGCCGAGCGGATCCGTCGGACCTGGCTGACCAGCTCCTCGAAGCTCGCCGGCGGCGCGAGCCCGTGCTTGGCGAGGAGGTCTGCGCGGTAGTAGAGCAGCCCGACGTTCATGGTCCAGGGCAGTGCCCAGACACGGCCGTCGTGGGTCGCCGCCTCGACCGTGCTCGGGAAGTGCGGAGCGAGCTCCCCCGGGGCCAGGTGCGGGGTGAGGTCGAGCAGCCAGCCGGCGCGCGCGAACTCCGGCACCCAGATGACATCGAGCATCATGAGGTCGAAGCCCGGGCTCCGGCCCTCGAGGTTGATGACGTAGAACTGGTGCTGCTCGTCGGAGGTCCAGGGCAGCGACTCGCCCTTGACGCGCACGCGCGGATGCGCCGCCTCGAACTCGCGCAGGAGTCCCGGGAGCGGATCCGCCGGTCCCAGGATCCTGGCGTACTTGAAGACCAGCGTGACGGCGCCGCGCTCGGACGCGTCCTCCGCGCAGCCGCCGAGGACGAGAGCCAGGAGGAGCAGGGCGACGGGCCGCGTCACCGCGCCGAGCCTACGGCGCGCGGTCGCGCAGGGCGCGCATCCGGAACAGGACGAGCGAGCGCTCCTCGAGCGCGTAGCTCGCGCCGCCACGCGCCAGGCGCTGGCGCGGGTGGCCCCCGGCGGCGCGCGTGTCGAGCACCAGCTCCCAGCGGACCCCGCGCCGGTGGGCCGGCAGGACGAACGGCACCGACTCGTGATGCGCGTTCAGGAGCAAGAGGAACGTGTCGTCCACGATGCGCTCGCCGCGTGGGTCCACTTCCTCCAGCGCGTCGCCGGCGAGGCGGAGGCCGAGGCCGCGGGTGTGGGCGTTCTGCCAGTCCTCGTCGGTCATCTCCTTGCTGTCCGGACGGAACCACGTGATGTCCTTCACCTCCGAACCGCGGATGCGCCGGCCGTGGAGGAACTGCCGGCGGCGCAGGACCGGATGCCGGCGGCGGAGCGCGATCAGCTCCTGCGTGAACGTCAGGAGGTCCTGCCGCGCCCGATCGAGCTTCCAGTCGAACCAGGAGAGCTCGTTGTCCTGGCAGTAGGCGTTGTTGTTCCCGCGCTGCGTGCGGCCGATCTCGTCGCCGCCGCACAGCATCGGCACACCCTGCGAGAGCAGGAGCGTCGCGAGGAAGTTCCGCGCCTGGCGCGCCCGCAGCGCCTCGATCGCGCGGTCGCGGGTCGGCCCCTCGACGCCGCAGTTCCACGAGAGGTTGTTGTCCGAGCCGTCGCGGTTGTCCTCGCCGTTCGCCTCGTTGTGCTTGTCGTTGAAGCTGACGAGGTCGCGGAGGGTGAAGCCGTCGTGGGCCGTGACGAAGTTGATGGACGCGAACGGGCGCCGGCCGCCGCGGCCGTAGAGGTCGCTCGATCCCGTCAGCCGGTAGCCGACGGCGCCCACCTGCCCCTCGTCGCCCCGCCAGAAGCGACGGACCGTATCGCGGTACTGGTCGTTCCACTCGGCCCAGAGGACCGGGAAGTTGCCGACCTGGTAGCCCCCCTCGCCGAGATCCCACGGCTCGGCGATCAACTTCACCTGGGAGAGCACCGGGTCTTGGTGGATCACGTCGAAGAACGAGCCCAGCCGGTCCACGTCGTGCAGCTCGCGGGCGAGCGTGGAGGCAAGGTCGAACCGGAAGCCGTCCACGTGCATCTCGAGCACCCAGTAGCGGAGGCTGTCCATGATGAGCTGGAGCGTCCGGGGGTGGGTGAGGTTCAGCGTGTTGCCGCAGCCGGTGTAGTCCGTGTAGCGGCGGCGGTCGTCGGCGACCAGCCGGTAGTAGCTCGCGTTGTCGACGCCGCGGAAGCAGAGCGTCGGCCCGAGGTGGTTGCCCTCGCCGGTGTGGTTGTAGACGACGTCGAGGATCACCTCGATCCCGGCGTCGTGCAGCGTCTTCACCATCGTCTTGAACTCGTGCACCTGCTGGCCGAGACCGCGCCCGCTGGAGTAGCGGACGTCCGGGGCGAAGAACCCGATCGAGTTGTAGGCCCAATAGTTCGTGAGCCCGCGCTCGACGAGGTGCTTGTCGGCGACGAACTGGTGGACGGGCAGTAGCTCCACGGCGGTGATGCCGAGCCGGCGCAGGTAGTCGACGACCGGCGGCGACGCCAGGCCTGCGTAGGTGCCGCGGAGCTCCCGCGGCAGGTCCGGGTGGCGCGCCGTCAGCCCCTTGACGTGGACCTCGTAGATGACCGTCTCTTCCCACGGCGTCCAGGGCGGGCTGTCACCGCCCCACGTGAAGGCCGGTTCGACGACGACCGACTTCGGGATGCTGGCCGCGCTGTCCCGCGTGTCACAGCTGACGTCGGCGTCACCGTCGCCGACGCGGTAGCCGAACAGCGTGTCGCTCCACCTGATCGTGCGGTCGATCGCCTTCGCGTACGGATCGAGCAGGAGCTTCGCCGGGTTGAAGCGATGGCCATTGGTGGGATCGTACGGCCCGTGAACGCGGTAGCCGTAACGCTGCCCGGGGCGGATCTCGGGGAGGTGGACGTGCCAGACCTGATCGGTCTGTTCCGTCAGCCGGATCCGCGCGATCTGCTCGTCTCCGCCGCGGCCGTCGAACAGGCAGAGCTCCACGCCCGTGGCGTGCTCCGAGTAGATCGAGAAGTTCACGCCCGCGCCGTCCCACGTGGCGCCGAGCGGATAGGGCCGGCCGGGTCGCGTCTTCATCGTCTCGAGCCCGGGCCCGCGGCGCGGGCGCCGCGGGCCCGGGCACGGATATCTCGAGCGACGACGCGCTGTCGAGTCGACGACACGGTGTCGTTGCCGGTCGGCCGCCATCCTGCGGAATGAAGTCTCGCTGCACGGATCGAGGGCCGCACTGGCTGGCACCTCATTTGTTTCTCCTGCAAACCGATGCTGACGCTTGGCTCGCTGCTCGCCTGGATCCTCATCGCGTTCTCGCTGTGGGTCACCCTCACGGCGGTGTTCGCCCTTCTTCGGGTCCCGGCGCCGGCCGTGGTGGCAGCCGTCCTCGGCTGGATCGCCGCCGGGCTGTTCCTCACGTGGGCCGCCCCGTTCGTCGGGTAAGGTCGCGCGCGAGGTCCTGCTCCCGGAGGCGGCTCAGCCCCGCGAGAGGAACGGCGATCCACGCCGGGCGGTTGTCGATCTCGTAGCGGAGCTCGTACAGCGCCTTGTCGAGCTCGAACGCGGCGAGCGCCCGAGCGAGCCCCGACCGCGCCGCGGGAACGAGCCTCGCGGGCGCGCGCGTGATCTCGCCGAGGTAGGCGTCGAGGAACGCGTCCACGGCGAGCCGCCGCCAGGTGTCCGCCGCCGCGCGGTGCCCCTCGCCCTCGCCCAGCGCCGTGGCCACCGCGTAGTCCAGCGAGCGGACCATCCCCGCGACGTCGCGCAGCGGCGAGTGCTTGGCGCGTCGCTCCGCGAGCGGCCGCGCGGGCTCGCCCTCGAAGTCGAGGATCACGAAGTCGTCGTCGGTCCTGAGCGTCTGGCCGAGGTGGTAGTCGCCGTGGATGCGGATCTTCACACAACCCTCCGCCGGCAGCGTGTCGAGGCCGCCGAGGCAGGCGGTGAGGCCCGCCTCGTCGGCCAGGAGCGCCTCGGCCCGCGCCCGCGCCGGCGCGGGGAGGTCCGGCAGGCGGGCGCGGAGCACCTCGAGCGTGAGCGCCAGGTCGCCCGCGATCCGCTGCGTCCAGCGCGCGACGTCCCGGGCGCCGATCGGCTCGGGGGCGAACGCCGGGTCCGCGGGATCGCCGGCGAGCGCGGCGTGCAAACCCGCCGTCACCGCGGCCAGGCGTTGCAGGGCGGCGAGGACCGTAGCGGAGGCATCCCGGACGAGCTGCTCGAGGCGCGCGGCGTCCAGCGGCTCGTGCCGCGCGCGCACCGCGACGAAGTCACGGAGACGCTCGAGGTGCGTCTGGATCCAGGTCCAGCCGTCACCCTGATTCGGCGTGAAATGATGGAGCACTGCGAGCGTGATGGCCGTGCCGTCGGCGCCCGTGTACTCGGCGGCGCCGGCGAGCAGAGGCACGTGCGCGAAGCCCGCCCGCGTCGTCAGGAAGCCGGTCATCTCGTGCTCCGGGTTGATCCCGAGCTCGAGCTTGCGGAAGCCCTTGAGGATCAGCGCGTCGTCGTAGACCACGGAGGTGTGGCTCTGCTCGCCGCGGAGACGGCGGGAGGCCGGCGCGCTCCCCGGAGCGAGCCGCGGGAAGCCCGCGGTGCGCATGAACCGGATCGCACCCTGTCGCGCACGGAGGGTCAGCTCCTCCTCGAAGGCGACCAGGAGCGCGCGGCAGAAGCCCTCGTCGTCGAACGCATCGACGACGAGCGCCGGCGCGCCGGCCGTGTCGAGGCGCCCCAGCACGTCACCTGCCGCCGGCCCCTCCGCGCGCACGACGAGCGGGACCGAGTAGACCTCGCGCGGCGCCCGCTCGAACGCGACCCCCAGGAGCGTGAGCCACGCGCCGGGGGCGCGCGCGCCGAGCGCCACCGCGTCGAGCACCGAGACCGACGCGATCCGCCGGCCCTTGCCCGCGAACCACCGCTGGCGCGACAGCACCTCCGCGAGGCGCGCCGTCGCGAACCGCTCGAGCGCAGCCGCGACCGCGTCAGGCGCCGGATGGCCCCCGCTAGCCCGCATTATTCACGAACCCTCGTCGCGTGTGGCGGGCGGGTGGCGCCACCGCCGTTCGAGCGTCACGCGGGCCAGGAGCCCGACAGAGGAACCGAGACCGAGGAGCGCCCCGGGTGCCCCGGGGCGCTTCCGAGCGTTGGGGGGTGTGGGGGGCCATCTCGGGGCCCCCCACGTCACTAGATCGCCGATTCTTCGATGCCATAGGGCTCGTCGCCGCCGTCGGGCCGCTCGAGACGGAACCAGTAGAAGCCGTGCGGCCCGAGGCTCAAGAAGTACGGGGCTTCGCCGATCGTCGGGAAGCGCGTCCGGCCCAGCATCTCGACGGGCGTCGACCCCGCGAAGCTCCGGAGATCCAGCTCCACGGGCTGGGGGGAGCCCGCGAGGTTGTTCACGACGAGCAGCGTGTCGCGCTGCTCGCGGCGCAGGTAGGCCAGGATCCGCTGGTTGCGCGGGCGGAGGAACTCGATGCTGCCGCGCCCGAAGGCCGGCGACGTCCGGCGCGCGGCCATCAGACGCTTCATCGCGTTGAGGAGCGAGGACGGCGTCCCCGCCTGCGCCGCGACGTTGACGGCCTGGTAGCCGTACACGGGGTCCGCGATCACGGGGAGGTAGAGCTTGCTCTCGTCGGCGGCCGAGAACCCGGCGTTGCGGTCGCGGGACCACTGCATCGGGGTCCGGACGCCGTCCCGGTCGCCGAGGTACACGTTGTCTCCCATGCCGATCTCGTCGCCGTAGTAGACGATCGGGCTCCCCGGCAGCGTGAGCAGGAGGCTGTTCAGCAGCTCGATGCGCCGGCGGTCGTTGTCGAGCAGCGGCGCCAGCCGCCGCCGAATGCCCAGGTTGAGCTTCATGGCCGGGTCCCGGGCGTAGGCGTAGTACATGAACGCGCGTTCCTCGTTCGTGACCATTTCGAGCGTCAGCTCGTCGTGGTTGCGGAGGAACAGGGCCCACTGGGCGCCGGGCGGGATCGGCGGCGTGTGGGTGAAGATGTCGACGATCGGCAGCCGCTCCTCGAGACGCACCGCCATATAGAGCCGTGGCATGAGCGGGAAGTGGAAGGCCATGTGACACTCGTCGCCTTCCCCGAAGTACGGCCGCACGTCCTCCGGCCACTGGTTCGCCTCGGCCAGCAGCACGCGGTCGCCGCCGTACTCCTGGTCGATGACACGCCGGAACTCCTTCAGGACCGCGTGGGTCTCGGCGAGGTTCTCGCAGCTCGTCTCCTCGCGCTCCACCAAATAGGGCACCGCGTCGCACCGGAAGCCGTCCAGACCGCGGTCGAGCCAGAAGCGCATGACGTCGAGCATCGCCGCGCGCACGGCGGGGTTGTCGTAGTTGAGGTCCGGCTGGTGGCTGAAGAACCGGTGCCAGAAGTACGCCTTCCGGGCGGGATCGAAGGTCCAGTTCGATTTCTCGGTGTCGACGAAGATGATCCGGGCCTCCCGGTAGCGCACGTCGCTGTCGCTCCACACGTAGTAGTCGGCGTAGGCGGCCGCGGGGTCCGAGCGCGAGGCCTGGAACCAGGGATGCTGGTCCGACGTGTGATTCATGACGAGGTCGGCGATCACGCGCAGGTCGCGCGCGTGGGCCTCGTCGAGGAACGTCTGGAAGTCCTCGACCGTCCCGTACGCGGGATGGATGCTGTAGAAGTCGGCGATGTCGTAGCCGTCGTCCTTGAGCGGCGAGGCGTACATCGGCAGGATCCACAGGCAGTCGACCCCGAGGTCCTTCAGGTAATCGAGGCGCTGCGTGAGCCCGACGAAGTCCCCCACGCCGTCGCCGTTGCCGTCCGCGAAGGCCTTGACGTGCACCTCGTAGAAGACGGCGTCCCGGTACCAGTCCCTGCCGGCGGGTGCGCGGCGCCTCATCGGTCCCAGCGCGTCAGCTCCACCGCTCGACCAGGTACGGTTTCTGTCGCTCGAAGGCTGCGCCCACACGCTCGAGCGCGGCCTCGGTCTGGGCACCGCTCGCCGCCTGCGTGGCGAGCACGAACGCGGCGGTGCGGCCCAGATAGAGCGGGACGAGCGAGCGGAGCAGATGGTCGCGGTGGACGACCGCGTAATGGTGGCCGAGCGCGAAGTCGTACGCGACGCGCGCCCAGAGCGGGTCGGGGAACCGGTACGTGCCCGCGTCGCGCGCGTCCAGGCTCAGCACGTCACCGAGCGTCTCCGGCGCCAGCACGTGCTCCCAGATCTCGACGAGGTCCCGCACGCCGCGCCGGAACGCGCCGACCATGCGCTCGACGTCCACCGTCGTCGGCGCGGGGCCGCGCGCTACGGGCTCGCCGATCGCCGGCACGGGCTCGCTCCCGGTCACGCCGAGCCAGAGCGGCTCATATCGCTCCATGACCGTGAACAACGCGCCCAGCACCTGCGCCGCCATCGTCGGCAGGTCGGTCGTGCGCGTGCGCGACTCGACGCGCCGCGGCCCGAGCCAGGCCTCCCGGAGCGCGAACTGATCGGCGATCGCCCGGCCCGTGACCCAGAGGTCGATGAGGTCCCGTCCGGTCGAGGGCAGGTCCGGGTGCGCGAGCACGTGGTCGAGCAGCCGGGCGGACAGGGCACAGGCGCCGCCGAGCGGCTGGCGGAGGCGGCGGCCGAAGAGCGCCCGGGCCAGCGGTGCCAGCAGGAGGTTCGTCATGGTCCCTTCGTATCGCTGACGTGCGTAGGCGGGGAGCACGAGGTCGGCCTTCTCTTCCAGCACCGGACGGACGAGACGCTCGATCCAGTCCGCGCCGATCGAGGTGACGTCGGCCTCGAGCAGCACCAGGACGCGCCCGTCCAGGCGCCGGGCGGCACGGAAGGCGAGCCGCAGCGCGGCGTCGCGCCCCGGGATCCCGTGGAAGGGGACGGCCGCGCGCTCACCGAGCGGGGCCTCGTGCCGCGCGAGGGCGACGGGCAGGCCCGCGTCCGCCAGCAGCTCCGCCGTCCCGTCCGTCGAGCCCGCGTCGACGTTGACGAGGGCCGCGGGCACCTCGGGGAAGTGCGCCGCCAGGCCCGCGCGGACGGCCGCGCCGACCGCCGGCACGGTCGCCGCGTTGTTGAAGCTCGGCAGGCCGACGACGATCGCCCGCGGACCGAGCGCCGCGAGCTGGCGCTCGATCTCCGGGGACGGCGTGGGAGCGCGGCCGGTATCCGTCACGGCGTCAGGTGCACCATGAGCGCGAGGTAATCGAGCAGATGGCGCGTCAGCAGGAACGCGCGGCGCGCGTGCTCGCGTCCCGCGGCGCCCATGCGCGGGATCTGCTCGTGATTGTTCAGCAGGTGGCGGATGCGGAAGGCGGCGCCCTCCACCGAGCGCACGAGGTAACCGCTGACGCCGTGGAGGATTTGCTGGGCGAGCCCGCCGGTCTCGCCGCCGATGACCGGTTTGCCCTTCCACATCGCCTCGGCCGCGCCCAGGTCGAACCCCTCCTGGACCGACTTCTGCAGCGCGATGGTGGCCGCCCGCTGGAGCGCGTTGATCTGGAGGTGGGCGTCGGCCGGCAGCTCGAGGACCATGATGTCCGCGTCGCCGCGCGCCGCCTCGCGGAGGTCGGCGACGACCTCCCGGCTGTCCGGGTCGTCCTCGGCCGCGCCCGCGAGCACGAGCCGGACATCGTGGTGCTTCTTGACGATCCGGTAGGCGTTCACCACGCCGAGTGGATCGTGCCCGCGCGTGAAGGGGCCGACCTGCAGGAGCAGCGGCCTGGCCTGGTCCACCCGGAGCGACGCGAGGACGGCCGCGAGCTCTTGCGGAGACAGGTCGCGGTTCTTGTCCGACAGCGGATCGATCGACGGCAGGAGGACGTACGCGGGCACCCCGAGCCGGCGGGCGTACTGCGGCAGCGAGAAGACCGCGGCGTCGAACTGGTTGACGAGGGGCCGGAAGAAGGCCCACGCGCCGTGCTGCGGCGCCGAGCAGTCGAAGTGGCACCGCCAGACCCAGCGGCCG
>JACPCG010000010.1 GCA_016179925.1 Candidatus Rokuibacteriota bacterium
CCGCGACGCCGGCAAGATTCCCGTCGAGCGCGACGCGCTCTATCATATAGTGGGGGGCCCCGAAATGGCACCCCACACCCCCCAGCGCTCGGGGCGCCCCGGGAAACCCGTGGCGCCCCTCGATACCCCCAGCGCCCGGGGCCCCCCGGGAAATGCGTGGCGCCCCTCGATCAAATCCGCGAGAAGGCGCTCAACGGCAAGCGGCTCGAGCGCGGGGAGGGCCGCTGGCTCCTCACCGAGGCGCCGCTGCTCGAGCTGGGCGCGCTCGCCCAGGAGGTCCGTTTCCAGCGCCTCCCGGACCGGGTCGTCACGTTCGTCATCGACTCGAACCCGAACTACACCAACGTCTGTGTCACCGACTGCCAGTTCTGCGCCTTCTACCGCAAGCCCGGCGACCCCGAGGCCTGGACGCTGACGGTCGAGGAGGTGCTGGCGAAGGTCGCGTTCGCGGCGGCGAAGGGCGCGACGACGGTGCTGCTGCAGGGCGGCCACAACCCCGCGCTGCCGCTCGACTACTACCTGACGCTCGTGAGCGAGACGCGCCGCCGCTTCCCGCAGGTGGCGCCGCACTTCTTCACCGCCTCCGAGATCCAGACCGTCGCGAAGGTGAGCGGCCTCACCGTGGGCGACGTGCTCGACCGGCTCTGGGCCGCGGGGCAGCGCACGCTCCCGGGTGGGGGCGCCGAGGTGCTCTCCGCGCGCGTCAGGCGGCGCATCGAGCCGAAGAAGGGCGGCCCCGAGGCGTGGCTCGAGGTGCACCGCGAGGCCCACCGGCGCGGGTTCAAGTCCACGGCCACGATGATGTACGGTCACGTCGAAGGTCCCGACGATCTCCTGGACCACTTCGAGGCGATCCGCGGACTTCAAGATATGTGGGGCGGGTTCACGGCGTTCGTCCCGTGGTCGTTCAAGCCGGGCCACACGCGGCTCGAGAAGTGGATCAAGCAGGTGAAGGGCCCGAACGTCTACCTGAGGATGCTCGCCGCCTCGCGGCTCTACCTCGACAACTTCCCCCACGTCCAGGCCTCGTGGTTCTCGGAGGGCAAGCGCGCCGGCCAGATCGCGCTCCACTTCGGCGCCGACGACTGGGGCGGGACGCTCTTCGAGGAGAACGTCCACAGGGCGGCGGACTTCGTGAACACGGTCACCGTCGAGGAGATCGTGACGCTGATCCGCGAAGCGGGCTTCACGCCCGCCCAGCGCACGACGGCCTACGAGATCCTCAAGCGCTTTTAGGGTGGTAGTGCGAGCCGCAGGACGTCGCGGGGCTGGGGCCCCGCCGTCCGAGGCGAGCCTACAATCAGATCGGATCGATCGGCGGGATCTCCGCGACCAGCCCCTTGTCGTGCGCCATCGTGAACAGCCGCTCGATCGCGGCGCGCCCGTCCGGGCCGAGCGCCAGCGTGTAGTCGTTGACGTACATGAGCACGAAGCGCCGGCACGTCTCCTTGTCGATCCCCCGGCCGTAGCGCATCGCATACTCGAGCGCCTCGTCGGGGTGCGCCTGCGCCCAGGCGATCGAGTCGCGCAGCGCCTGCGAGAGCCGCCGGTGCAGGTCCTCGCCGAGGTCGCGGCGCATCACGTTGACGCCGAGCGGGAGCGGCAGGTTCGTGTCGCGCTGCCACGCCTCGCCGAGGTCGAGGACTTTCACCAGCCCCAGCTTCTCGTGGGTGATCTGGCCCTCGTGGATGAGGAGCCCGAGGTCGGCCTGGCCCTCGAGAACGGCCTCGGGGATCTTGTCGAACGCCACCTCGATGAGCGGCGGATCGCCGACGTAGAGGCGCAGCAGGAGCGCCGCCGTCGTGTGCCTGCCGGGAATCGCGACCACGCGCGCCTGCCACTCCTGCGGCGGGATGGGCCCACGCGCGACGAGGATCGGCCCGTAGCCCTTCCCCATGGAGGCGCCGGGATCCATCATGCGGTAGCGGTCGGCGATCAGCAGGTAGGTCGCGAACGACACGGCCGTCACCTCGAGCTCCGCCGTCCGCGCGCGGCGGTTGAGCGACTCGATGTCCTCGAGGAGGTGCTCGATCCTCACCCCGGGGATCTTCACCTTCCCCGCCGTGAGCGCGTAGAACATGAACGCGTCGTCGGGGTCGGGGCTGTGGCCGATTCTCACCGTTTGCATCCGGGGCTCCCGTGATGGCGAAGATCGCGACCCGCGGGCGGATTCTCGACGCCGCCCTCGAGGTGTTCGCCCGCAAAGGCTACCACAGGGCGCTCGTGGACGACATCGTCCGCGCCTCGTCCACGTCGAAGGGCGCCGTCTACCACCACTTCGCGAACAAGCAGGCCGTGTTCCTCGCGCTCGTGGACGACTTCGCGGCGCGCCTGGCCCGCGCGGTCGCCGCCGCGGTCGACGCGCGCCAGGGCGCCCTGTCGAAGGTGGAGGGCGCCCTCGTGGCCGCGCTCGCCACGTTCGCCCAGAACGAGCGTCTCGCGCGGCTGATCCTCCTCGAGGCGGTGAGTCTCGGGCCCGTCTATCAGGCCAAGCGCTCCGAGGTCGCCGGCCGCTTCGTGGCGCTGATCCAGGGCTACCTCGACGAGGCGGTCGCCGACGGCTCCATCCGGCATCTCGACACGCGCGTGGCGGCGCTCGCGTGGCTCGGCGCGGTGAACGAGATCGTCACCCAGTGGCTCCACGGGGAGGTGCCCGACCTCGAGGCGACGATCCCCGCCCTCACCCGCATCCTCCTGCGCTCCATCGGCACGGGACCGAAGGAGTAGAATAGCCGCGCCATGGGCAAGATCACCGGTGCCCATCTCCTCGTCCGCGCGATGCGGCGCCACGGCGTCGAGCGCCTCTTCGGCCTCTGCGGCGACCACGTGAACTCGATCTTCAACGCCTGCCTCGACGAGGGGGTCCGGATCGTGGACACGCGCCACGAGTCCGGCGCGACGCACCTGGCCGACGGCTGGGCGCGCGTCACCGGACGGCCCGGTGTGTCGGTCGTGACGGGCGGCCCCGGCCACACGAACTCGCTCACCGGCATCGCGACGGCGTGGATGGCGGGGAGCCCGATCGTCGCGATCAGCGGGATGCACGAGACGCACCTGCGCGAGAAGGGGCCGCTCCAGGAGATCGACCAGCTCGGTATGGTCGAACCCGTGACGAAGTGGGCCCGCGTCGCCGAAGATCCGCGCCGTCTCGGCCAGTACTTCGCCATCGCCTACCGCGAGGCGGTGAGCGGGCGGCCGGGCCCCGTGCACCTCACGATCCCGAGCAACGTCTCCGAAGCCGTCGTGGACGACGCTTCGCCCGTGCCCGAGCCGTACCGGCTCGAGCCGGCGGCCGCCAACCCGGCCGCCGTCGAGGCGGCGCTCGACCTCCTCCAGCGCGCCGAGCGCCCGGTCGTGATCGCGGGCAGCGGCGTCTGGTGGGCCCGCGCGTGGGAGGCGCTCGAGCGCTTCGTCGAGATCGCCTGCCTCCCCTGCTTCACGATCGGCATGGCGCGGGGCGCCGTCTCCGACGACCACCCGCTCGGCCTCGGCTACGCCGACCCGATCCTCAACGCGGCCGGCCGCGAGATCACGCGGGCCGACGTCGTCTTCGTCGTCGGCAAGCGCATGGACTTCCGCCTCGGCTACGGGAGCCTCTTCGATCCGAAGGCCTCGCTCGTCCAGATCGACATCCACGGTCCCGAGCTCGGCCGGAACCGCGCGGCGCAGATCCCGATCCAGGCCGACGCCCGCGTCGCGCTCGAGCAGCTCACGCTCGCGGCCGAGGCGCGCGGCCCCTGGCCCGAGAAGCCGTGGGTGGAGGAGTTGCGCCGGGCGCGCCGCGCGGCCGCCGCGGACCGCGAGCGCGGCGAGCACGCGGACGAGGCGCCGCTCCACCCGCTCCGAATCGTCAAGGAGGTGCGCGAGGCCGTCGGTCACGACGTCGTCTGGTCGATCGACGGCGGGGACTTCGCCCAGTGGTGCCGCCTCGCGCTGCCCGCGCGCCACCCGGGGCACTGGCTCCGCCTGGGCCCGCTCGGCGTCGTCGGCGCGGCGATCCCCTTCGGCATCGCGGCGAAGCTCGCGCGCCCGGCGGCGCCCGTCGTCATCCTGACGGGCGACGGCGGCATGGCGTTCCATTCCTGGGAGCTCCACACGGCCGCCCGCTTCGGCGCGCCCGTCGTGGTCGTCGTCGGCAACGACTGCGGCTGGGGCATGGAGCGCGAGCTCCAGAGCGCGTTCTACGACCGGACGGTCGGCGTCGAGCTGGGGCGCGTCCGCTACGACCAGGCCGTCGCCGCCATGGGCGGCCACGGCGAGCACGTTGAGCGGCCCGCGGATCTCCGCCCGGCGCTCGAGCGCGCGCTCAAGTCGGGCAAGGTCGCGTGCGTGAACGTCATGATGCGCGGCGTTCCGAGCCCCCTGACCGCCGCGAGCATCGCGCGACAGAAGAGGGCGTGAGGGACTCCGTCGCCGAGTCCCTGGTGCGCCGCGACCGCGCGGTCACGCTCGCGGGACTCGTCGCCCTCACCGTCCTCGCCTGGCTCTATCTCCTCCGCCTCGGCCGCGAGATGGCCGACATGGCGGAGATGGGCATGGCCGATACGGGACCGTGGACGGCGCTGGATGCCGCCCTCGCCGCGGTCATGTGGGCCGTCATGATGGTCGCGATGATGCTGCCCGCCGCCGCGCCGATGATCCTCGTCTTCGCCGCGGTGAACCGCAAGCGCCGCGAGGCTCCCGGCGCCGCGCCGTACGTCAACACGACCCTCTTCGTCCTCGCGTACCTCGCCGTCTGGGGCGCCTTCAGCGTCGCCGCCGCGCTCGCCCAGTGGGGGCTCCACTCGGCCGCGCTGCTCTCCGAAGACGCGATGCGCGCGGCGCCGGTCGCGGGGGGCCTGCTCCTCGCCGCCGCGGGGATCTACCAGCTCACGCCGCTCAAGTACGCGTGCCTCGCACGCTGCCAGACGCCCATCGGGTTCCTCCTCTCGGAATGGCGCGACGGGAATCGGGGCGCGTTCGTCATGGGACTGCGCCACGGCCTCTTCTGCCTCGGCTGCTGCTGGGTGCTGATGACGCTGCTCTTCGTCGGCGGCGTCATGAACCTGGCCTGGGTTGCGGCGATCACCGGCTTCGTGCTACTCGAAAAGGTGCTGCCCGCGGGACGGCTCGTGAGCGTGATCAGCGGGGGTGCGCTGCTGGTCTGGGCGGCCTGGGCCCTCTTCCAGGTCTTCTGACAACACGGAGGCGCGATGGCCACGGTCAAATGGCGACTCAAGGGCAAGTACCTCAAGAGCTGTAACTGCGATCCCGGGTGCCCCTGCGAGTTCTGGGCGCGCCCGACCTACACGAAGTGCGAGGGGATGCTCGGCATGCACGTGGACGAGGGGAACTTCGGCGCGACGAGCCTGAAGGGCGTCAACTGGGTGGTCCAGTACCACTGGCCGGGCCCGCTCCACGAGGGGCACGGCACCATCCTGCCGATCCTCGACGAGCGCGCGACGCCGGCGCAGCGCGAGGCGATCCTGACGATCCTGAGCGGTAAGGCGGGCGGCGCCTGGTTCCAGGTGGTGGCCTCGCTCGTCAGCACGGTGCTCGAGCCGATGCTCGCGCGCATCGACTTCAAGCTCGATCTCAAGAAGCGCCGCGGCTGGGTGGCCGTCCCGGGCCTCTTCGAGACGAGCGTCGAGCCGATCAAGAACCTCGCGACCGGCGAGGTCGTGGCCGTGGACATGCTCCTGCCGGGCGGGCTCGAGTACGAGCGGGGGCTCGTCTGCGAGGCGGTCAACCGATCCAGCGGGCCGATCCCGTACGACATCGCCCGCGGCCACACGACGCTCGCGTATGTCGAGCAGACGCACGCGGGGTTGAAGCGCTAGGGGTCCGCGGGGGCGAAGCCCAGGCGGAAGTCCCCCGCCCGGATCGCGCGGATGATGGCGTCCCGCGAGCGGGGCGCGTCCACCTCGATCCACGCCCGCCCGACGTGGAGAGGCCTGTGCGCGTCGTCGGTGGCGATCTTCACGAGCGCGATCTCCGGCGAGGCGTAGAGCGGCCGGTGGTGCCCGGTGTCGGTGACCTCGACGGCGTCGAGCCGGAGCCCGTCCGCCGCGATGACGCGGGCGCGCTCGGCGGCCTCCTGCACCGAGAGCCGGTAGCGCGCCGGGTGGTTCAGGACGTAGAGCGTCTCGCGGTCGCCCAGCACCCTGCCGACGTGCTGCTCGAAGCCCGCCCAGTTGAGCTCGACGCCGTGGAACAGGAGCAACCGGGAGGCGAGCTTCGGCAGCGCCCGCCAGTAGCTCTGGCCGATGAGGTCCTCGTGGTCCGTGATCGCCAGGAAGTCGTAGCCGAGGGCCTCGTACGCCGCGATGAGCTGCGCGGGGTCCTTCACGCCGTCGGAGTACGTGGTGTGCGCGTGAAGGTTGCCGCGGAGCCAGGGCATCAGCCGTTCGCGCGCCAGTGGGCGGCGATCTCGTCGAGGCGCGCGATCCAGACGCGCGGCGCCCGCCGCGCGTGCTCGACGAGCTCCCGGAGGCACGCGAGACGCGAGGGGCGCCCGATGATCTGGGGGTGGAAGGTGAAGGTGGCGACGCCGCCGGCCTCGCAGATCCCGTCCATCTCGGTGAGCCATCCCTGGAGCACCGGCCCGGGCGCCTGGAGCGCCCGCTGGCCCGTGAAGAGGAAGTAGGGCGCGTCGTCGAGCACCCACGAAACGGGAATCTCGACGACGGACCGGCCGTCCGCGGCCTCGTGGAGATAGGGCGAGAGCCGGTCCATCATGTTCGACGAGTACGCGAAGCCGTACCGCCGGAGGAGGCCGAGCGTCCGGCTCGAGAGCTGCCACGCAGGCGCGCGGTAGCCGGCGGGCGTCCGCCCCGTCGCGCGCTCGATCGCCTCGATCGAGCGCTTGAGAACCCGCTCCTCCTGGTCGGCGTCGAGGTCGCTCACGCGCTCGTGGACGTCGCCGTGGCAGCCGACCTCGTGGCCGCCCGCGACGATCGCCCTCACGGCGTCGGGATAATGCTCGATCACCCACGCGGGGATGAAGAACGACGAGCGGATCTCGGCGGCGCGCAGGAGCTCGAGGATCTTCGGGAGCGCTTCGACGGGCCCGAAGCGGCCCTGGGAGAGCGCGACCGGCTCGGAGACGCCGCGGGCCATCCAGAGGGTTTCGGCGTCGAGATCGAAGGTGAAGGCGCACGCGGCGCACGCGCCGTCGGGCCAGCGAGACGCGGTCATCCGTTCAGGGGACGGGGCGCCGGGCCGGCGGCCGGGGCGGACCGTCCGGGGGCGGACCGTCCCACGTCACCGAGAAGCCGATCGCGAACCAGCCGCTGACTTCGCTCCAGCCGACGACCCCGCCGCCGACCGGCGTGTTCGGCGCCGTCCAGCCGGCGATGCCGGCGCGGCCCGTCGCCGTCCGGGTCGAGAGCCCGCGGACGAACGCGGGCTCGTGCGGCACGCGGCCGCCCTTGGCGTAGTTGTCCGCTTCGATCGGGCGTCGCTCGCTGGAGAGGCCGGGCGGGATCACTTGGGGCTCGCGCTCGATGCGCACGGGCGGTGGCGCGGGCTTCTTGAGGTCCACCTGCTGCGCCGCGACGGGCGTCGCGACGAGCACGGCCAGCGCGAACGCGATCACGAACCTCACAAACTCACTATATCACGCGATATCACGAGCGGCAGAGCGCCATGAGCGCGCCCGCGTCCGGCAGCGCGCCGAGGGCGAGGGCCGTGTCGTCGAGCCGTCGGCCTGCCGCGGCACCGAGGACACGGGCAGCGTCGTCGCGGAACTTCTCCACTATCGCTTGCGGCGCGAGCGGGCGCCGGGCCCCGCCGCGCTCGTCCGGCGCGCGCGCCTCCACCACCCGCCCGTCGCTCGACTTCACCCGACGATCGCGCATGCGCCGCCCACGCGATGGCGAGGACGTCGAGCGCGGATGATACTCTTTCGCCATGTGGAGGGTCCTGATGCTCGCCGCGCTCGCGCAGAGCCTCGCGGCGTGCGCGGCTCCGTCTTCGACGCCTGAGGTCACCCCCACGCGCGCCGCCGACTTCACGCCGAGCGAGATCCGCCAGCCCGTCGTATTCGTCCAGATGAGCTTCGGCCCCGGCGAATACACCGACGAGGAGCGGAGGTCGATGCCGCAGGAGTACGAGGGCGCGCTCCTGGAGGAACTCAACGCCCAGGCGGTGCTCGCCAGGGAGGTCCGGGTGTCCATCGCGCCCCGTGACGCCAGGCGTGACGCGGGCCCCGCCCTGGCGCGCGCCCGCGAGCTCGGCGCCGATCACGCGATCGTCGTCGAGGTCCGCGTGATCCGCGGCCCGCTCCGGTTCTGTCAGGGGACCCGGAGGCAGTTCCAGGCGCTGGCCACGCTCTGGGGGCAGACCGCGGAGGTCGTGCGCGCGAGCGACGGCGTGGTCAGGCTCAGGATCGCGCCGGGGCCCACGATGGCCGTGTTCGACCTCGATGCCGACTGCGAGAACCCACGCGAGTCCCGCCGGCGCACGACCAGCGAGGCGCTCGCCGAATCGGTCAAGCGGCTCCTGAGACGCCTGCTGGGCTCTTAGCGGTTATCCGGGCAGCGCAACGTTGCCGTTGGGCTCGCGGACATTGCCGTCGGGCTCGCGGCTGCGGAGCGCGGTGACCACGCGCCCGTCGGCGTCGCGGACTTCGAACTCCTCGATCAGCCCCGCCTCCAGCAGCTGCCGGACCAGCGCCTCGCGCTCGGGACCGACCGGCGGCAGCTGGTGCGACTTCCAGCGCATGACGAAATAGCCTCGGCTCACGTGCGGCAGGCGCGCCTCGGCGCGCTGCAGCTCCTGGCGCCCGCGCTCGAGCGCGCCGCCCGACGCCGGCGGCGCGGTCGGACGAGACAGGCGCGAGGGCGCGGCGCGGCCCGGCGCGCGCTCCCCGCTCCGGGGCCGCTCGACGCGGAACGCGGCCACGCCGTCGCTCAGGTGGATGTGGCCGAAGCACCGCACGCGCAGGTCCTTGGAGAGCTCCTCCGCCGACCACGTCGCCACCCACACCTGCCTGCCGAGCGCGTTCACCGCCTCGACCGCGGGGACGAAGTCGTCGTCGCCGGAGACGAGCACGGCGGCGTCGAAGGCGCCGCTCGCGGCGTAGTGGATCAGGTCGGCGACCAGGCGCGTGTCCACGCGCTTCTCGGTCGTGTACTCGTACTCGCCGCCGCACTGGGGGCACCGGCCCGTCCGCCGCACCCGCGGCTCGCGTTTGACGAAGTAGCCCGGCCGGAGCTCGAGCCCCTTCAGAAACCCCTCGACCAGTGGCGGCGCGTCGGCGGCCACGCCGACGTAATAGTAGGCGCCGGAGAAGAGCGCGTTGGGGCCGCCGACCGTCTGCGTGATCCACGCGGCGAGCCGATCGTAGTCCACGCGGAGCGACTCGTCGTAGCGGAGGAGGGACCGGTAGAAGTTCTGGCCGTCAAAGAAAATGGAAACCTTCATGCGCCCCACTCCCAATCAGACGCGGTGGTAATGGTGGACGATACTGGACTCGAACCAGTGACCTCTGGCATGTGAGGCCAGCGCTCTGCCAACTGAGCTAATCGTCCGTGCCAGGAAATGAGCTAATCGTCCGTGCCAGGAAAGTTACACACTTACGCGACGGTCGTCAAGCGCGCGCGGCGGGCCGAAAATCCCGACGCGCCCGCAAATGAGCCCGCGAGCCGCCACGGAGTCTTGCGTCACGCCGTTCGATCAAGCAATCGCCCCCGCCCTGCGCCGCTTCGCGCTCGCATCCTTCTCGACGGTAATCTTGAGCCGCGCCCCGAGGGCGGTCGCGAGCTTCACGAGGGTTTTGAGCTCGAGGTTCCGGGCCGGCACCGTCTCGAACCGCGCAATCACCGACTGCGTCACGCCGATCAGCTTGGCGAGCCCGGCCTGGGTGAGACCGGCCGCTTCGCGCAACGCAATGAAATCCTGGCGGAGATCGATCTCCGCCAGGATCGCTTCGATCTCGCGGCGGTGCGCGGGATGGTGGCGCCGTTCCTCCGCCCACTGCATTGCCGACTTCGCCCGCGCCCGCCGCGCCTTCTCCCTCACGCGCTTCACCGCCATCGCTGACCTCCCTTCGACGGCCCCGGAGGCCGTCTGCGTTCAGCGCCGGCGGCGCGGCGCTCCTCGGGCGGCACCGCCGAGCCTCGCCGATCCACCTCGCGCTGATAACCTCCGACCCGCGCCAGATCCGAAGCCCGAATCCGGTCCTGCTGCTTTACGATCCCGTCGAGCAGCACGATCTCCCGGCCCGGGCGGAACATGTAGAAGATCCGTACTTGGTGGCCCGGTAGCTCAAAGAGGTTGCGCTGACCGACCAGCGCCTTCGAGTCGGGCGGCCGGAGCTGGTTGCCGCGCGCCGCGAGCTTCACCAGGAGCGCCGCGGCTTCGTCCGCGTCCCGCCCCTCGAGGCCCTCCAGGAAGGTCCGGATGGGGAACTCGCCGTGCACCCGCTCGAAGTCCCGTATAATCCACTGCACCGCGTCACCGGCCCTCAGATCGTCTCGCGCCCGTCTCGGCGCGAGTATAGCATAGGGCGAATATGCTGTTTAAGCTATGACGCTTTGCTCAGCGGCGCTGAGGTCGCATGGGTGATAATTCGCCCCGGAGCGCTGGGGATGGTGATCCGCGCCGTGCACTCTCGACCCGGAGGAGCCTTATGCCCGCCGACCGCTACACCAACCTCGTCCTGACCGTCATCGCGCTGGCCCTCGTCGTCATCGCCGTTCGTCCCTGGATCCCCGATGTCACGCCGGCCGCGGCGCAGACCGAGGCCGCCAAGTACGAGGTCTCCGTGCCGAAGAGCTGGGGCAAGTACGTGGCCTACAGCAACAACAACCTCTTGCTCGAGGCGTCGGACGGCTCGTGGCGGATCGTCGACGTCGAGGGCAAGGCGCCGGACTACCCCAAGGTGAAGGTCCTGATCCGCTGGCAGTGAGGTGCACGAGAATGATCCTGGGCCGGCTCGCTCTCGGCGCCGCGGCAGCGTGGATGGCCTATGCCTGGGGCGCCCACCTGCTGACTCCGGCGTCCGTGTGGCGTGGGCCTGGGACGGCCCGGCGCGTGGCGCTCACGTTCGACGACGGTCCCGACCCGGCCTGGACGCCGCGCGTCCTCGACCTGCTCGTCGAGAAGCGCGCCCGCGGCTCGTTCTTCCTCGTGGGCGAGCGCGCGGCGCGCGCGCCCGAGGTCGTGCGCAGGATCGCCGCCGAGGGACACGAGGTGGCGAGCCACGCCTGGACCCACCGGAGCCTCTGGCTTCTCGGCCCGCGCGCGACCGAGTCCGCAGTCGGGCGCACCCACGAGCTGCTGACCGCGCTCACCGGGCGGGCGCCCCGCCACTTCCGCCCGCCGTGGGGCATGGTGAACGCCGCGCTCTACGCCGCCCTCCGCCGCCACGGCGAGCGCCTGGTTTTCTGGTCTCTCCAGCCCGAGGGGCTCCGCCCGGTCGCGGCCGAGCGTCAGGCGCGCCACGTGCTGGAGCGTGCGCATTCGGGGGCCATCGTGGACCTGCACGACGCCGAGGGGACGCCCGCGGCGCCCGAGCGGTTGCTCGCCGCGCTGCCGCCGATGATCGACGGGCTCCGCGACGCGGGCTACGAGCTGGTGACGGTCGCCGAGTTGCTCGGCGACGCGACTTAGCGCGGTTCGTTCACCCAGAGCGAGCGGCCCGCTGCGCGCCCCGAAGGCGAGGACGCTTCGGCGGCCGTCCACGATCACCGGCCGCCGCCCCGAATACCACTCGAGCGCGCCGGAGCTCTCGATCGGCCCCTCGTGAACGACGACGTCGCCGGCCCCGGCGCGCCGGCCCAGCTCGCGCCCGAGACCGCTGACGGAGCGGTGGGAGGCCACCAGGCTCAGCGCGGCGGAGACGGACGGCAGCGTCGCGAGCATCACGGCGGCGACGGCGAGCGGCGGGACGAGGCGGCGGACCCGCGGCGAGAGGCGGTTGAACGCGGCGACGCAGCCACCGAGCGCGAGACCGCCCGCAGCGAAGACCAGGGCCGCGGCGCCGAGGAGCGGCCGGAACGCGACGAATGCCGGGAGAGGCGCCTCCTGCCCGGCCGCGGCGCTCTTTCTCGCGGCGATGTCCGTAGCGCCGAGGACCGCGTCCATGAAGCGCGCGCCGTCGCTCCCCCACGCGAGCGCGCACGCGAGGGCGAGCACGGCGAACAGGAGCGCGTGAGTCGCGACCATGGCGCGTCCGCCGTACGCGTCCCAGCCGCGCGCGGCGAGGAGCGCGATCGCGAAGTACGCGGGCAGCCCGTAGTGAGGCAGGCGGAAGGACGACAGCGCCGTCGCTGCGAAGACCCCCACGGCCCACAGCGCGAGAACGACCCACGGCATCTCGCGAGGCTCACGCCACGCGCGCCGTCGCGCGAGCGACCACACGGTGAGCGCCGCGGGGATGATCCACGGCACCACGCCCAGGAGGCCGACGGCGAGGAACTCCCCCGCCGAGAGCGGCACGTCCTCGTCGGGAAACCGCCGGGCCCCGACGGCGTTGAGCACGTGATTGTCCACGACGGTGTACCAGACGAAGCCCGGCGTCCGCATCTCGGCCGGGAGCCACCAGCCGAACGCGAGCGCCGCCAGCGCGAGCACGCCCGGCCACGCGAGCCAGCGGCCGATCGGCCGAGCGCGGCCGCCGAGGGCGAGCGCCAGGCCGATCGCGAGCGGGGGCGCCAGGGCGCCGAGCGGGTCCTTGGCGAGTGCGGAGGTCCCGAAGAGGACCAGGCCGGCGATGACACGGCCACGCCGCTCCTCCGCCAGACCGGTGAGCGCCAGCGCGAAACCGCCCGCGAGCAAGGCGACGAACAAGGTTTCCGGGCGCACGTAGCGGCCGAAGGCGAAGAAGCCCGCGCTCGTGAGGAGCGCCGTCCCCGCGACGAAGCCCGCGCGCCCGCCGAGGAGCCGGGCGCCGAGCCAGGCGGTGGCGCCGACGGCCAGGAGCGCCGCGAGCGCCGGCACGGCCCGCGCCGTTCCCTCGCCCTCGCCGCGGAGCGCGAACGCCAGCGCCGCGAGCGCGTAGAGGAGCGGCGGCTTGTCGAGGTACGGCACGCCGTTGAGCGTGAGCCGGAAGGGATCGCGGGAGCGGCCGAGCTCGCGCGCGATCTCGGCGTGCTGGCCCTCACCCGGGTCGTCGAACGGCGCTCGGCCGAGCCCCGGGAGCAGCAGGGGCGCCGCCGTCGCGATCGCGAGCGCCGCCGCGGCGAGCGCCGTCCGGCCCGGCGTCTTCAGGTGCGCGAGACCAGGAACACGCCGACGACGATGAAGCCGATGCCCGCCCAGCGCGTCGGCGTCACCGTCTCGGCGAGCAGGAGCTGGGCGAGGAGCGCCACGACGATGTAGTCGATCGCGGTCATCGGCAGCACCTGGCTCACGTGGGCGCGCGAGAGCA
>JACPCG010000011.1 GCA_016179925.1 Candidatus Rokuibacteriota bacterium
TCGACTGAGCGCGATGACATCCGAGCGTCGAACTTCCCGATGAACCCGCCGGCGGCTTCGCGTTGCTCAGCCGCCGCGGGTTATCGGCGGCGTTCGGCGAACAGACAGTCCAGCGGTGGACGGGTGATAATACGTTGATCAGCGCATCGTCAGGAGGCTGGTGGCGTACGAGATCGAGTTCGCGGAGTCGGTCCAGGGCCACTTCCGGGCCCTGACAGCCCGGGAGCGCGCCATCGTCCTGGATGCGGCCGAACGTCAACTGCTTCACGAGCCGCTGAAGGAGACCCGGCATCGGAAGCCGCTACGGCCCAACCCCATCGCCCCGTGGGAGTTGCGGGTGGGACCATTGCGGGTGTTCTACGAGGTGACCGCCGGCGAGCCGGGCGTGGTCCGGGTTCTCGCCATCGGCCGGAAGCAACGGAATGCCGTTATCATTGGCGGCAAGGAGATACAGCTGTGAAGAGAATCAATCTGTCCTCGGCCGATCGGCCGCTCGCAGACTATGCTGCAGAGTTTCGTGACGAGATCGTTCTGCTCACGAAGCGCAACCGGGCTGTCGCGGCAATCGTACCGCTCAAGAACGTCGATCGGGAATCGCTTGCCTTGAGTCACCATCCGGAGTTCCTTGAGCTCATAGCGCACTCGCGGGCCGAGTTCGCCGCCGGCCGCAAGCTGTCGTTGGCCCAGATGAGGCGCGCGGTGCTGCCGAAGCGGTCGCCGAACAAGCGCATGCAGCCGACGGCGCGCAGGGCGCGCCGCGGCTGATACGCACCGTTGGGCGGACGACAAGGGTACCGCAAGCCGGATTGGAAGAATGGCCAACCTCACCGGCGTCAGCAATATCTCGCGCGACCTCAGCGGGAAGGTCCTCTCCCTCCTCAGGGAGGCTGTTCCCGGAGCCGCGCGTGTCGGTGTTCTCCGAAAGCGCAGGCGCTCGGTGTGCAATTGCATCTCTCGGACGCCCGCGAGCCACGCGATCTGGAAGCGGCGTTCGAGGGAATGGCGCGCGCGCGAGTTGCAGGCGTCACCGCCCTCGCCGATCCCATGTTCATGAGTCAGCGCAAGCAGATCGCCGATCTGGCCTTACGAGCGCGCCTGCCGACTGCCTTCGCGCGGAGGGAGAACGTCGACGCCGGCGGCTTGCTCTCATACGGTCCGAATCTCGGCGACCAGTTTCGCCGCGCCGCTGATTACGTTCACCGCATCCTTCGGGGTGCCCTTTCGCGCTCGCCGCTCTTGCCATTTCGCTGGTTCTCACGCCGGCGTTGGCCGCCGATGAGTCCAAGGAAGCCTGGGACGCACTCGTCGAGGGCGGCCACGTCGCGCTGATTCGCCATGGCAACGCGCCGGGCCCTTCGCTCGGCCGGGGCGGTGACCCGCCCGGCTTCAAGATCGACGACTGCAGGACGCAACGGAACCTGGATGAGATCGGGCGCGGGCAGGCCAAGGCGCTCGGCGAGGCCTTCCGGACCCACGGCGTGCGCGTCGACCGGATCCAATCCTCGCCCTGGTGCCGCTGCGTGGAAACGGCCCAGTTGATGGCTGTCGGCCCCGTCGAGACTTCGTGGGCCCTCGTCCCGGCGACTGACAGGAATCCGAATGCCCCCGCAGCGCTCCGCACGCTGAAGGAGATGGTGGCCAATTGGCGCGGCCCCGGTACGCTCGTGCTGGTGACTCACGGCCTGACCGTTCGGGCGATGATCGGAATCGTGCCAAGCCAGGCCGAGACCGTGGTGCTGAAACCGACACCGGGCAGTGGGTCTGGGGCTCGCGTGGTGGGCCGGATCGCGGCGCCACCCTAGGGACGGACAACCTCACGCTTCGGCAAACGCGCCACGCGCGACGCTCACCGCGACCGTTGGCCAGGAGGTCATCGATCGAGGGTCGACGAGCGACGAGGGCTTCAGCCGGCGCCGAGAACGGTCAGCGCTGCGACGTCCGCGTCGGGGGAGAAAAGTCGGACCGCCGCCCGTAGGTCTTCGAGGTGGCGGGCAATGGCCGGCTCCGCGATGCCCGGCGGCGCGTAGACGGCGAACAACGCCTGACGCGTCTCGGGTCGGAGGCGGGTGCGCTCGTCGGGACCGTAGAGCACGCTGGAGATGACGCCCGCGCCGTCGGCCATCATCATGTCGCCCGCCTGCAGGGTCTGCTCCCGGCCGCCGAGCAGGCGGTACCGCTCCTGCCCGGACGCGGCGGTGAGGGTGACCGGGGGCTGAACGGTTTCCAGATCGTGGCCGGCCGTCAGCAGGAGGTGCTTCAGCTCGGTCGTCACCATGGCGCTGACCAGCGCCGAGCTGCGGGTGATGGCCTTGCCCTTCAGCGCGACGGACTCCAGCTGGAGCTGAACGTGATACGTCTTGCCGTACCGCTTGTAGTAGGCGGCGTAGGCCTGAAGGGGCGGGAGCGCTCTGAGGGCGGTGCGGTCGTTCCCGGCGAACCGGGCGCGGAGCTCCCGCTCGCACTCGGCGATCCATGCTTCGAGGGCCGGGTGCTGGGCAGGATTGGTGAGACTCCGCATCACCAGCACTCCCGCGGCTGCCCCGGGGTGGGAGGTCTTCCAAGCGTCCGACACGCTGACGGTGGTCATCGGACCGCCGTGTAGCCGCCGTCCACGAGCAGGTCCGCGCCCGTCATGAAGGTCGAGGCGTCGCTGGCCAGAAAGAGCGCCGCCCGCGCGATTTCCTCGGGCTGGCCGAGGCGACCGAGCAGGTGCTTGGGCCCCAGCGCGGCGCGGGCCGCGGCCATGTCCCCGTAGCGGTGGAGGAGGCGGCCCGTCTCCACGGCGCCGGGCGAGAGCGTGTTCACCCTGACCCCGTCCCGCGCGTGGTCGGCCGCCATGACCTTGGCGAGCTGGACGAGGGCGCCTTTGGTGGCGCAATAGGCGGGCCGTCCGGCCGCCCCGACGCGCCCGAGCTGCGAGGCGATGAAGATGATGCTGCCACCGCCCCGCGCGCGCAACGCGGGCAAGGCCGCTCGGCTCACCAGGAACGCGCCGGTCAGGTTCACGGCGAGCGTGCGGTTCCAGTCCGCTTCGCTCAGCTCGAGCACTGTCGCGGTCGGCTCGAGCGTCGCCGCGCCGAACACGAGCACGTCGAGGCCCCCGAAGGCGGCGCGAGCCGCGGCCACGTCGGCTTCCGCGTCGGCCGCGCGCGTGACGTCGGAGCGCCGCGCGAGCGCGCGTCCGCCCGCGGCCTCGATGGCCGCCGCCGTGGCGTCGGCGCCCGCGCCGTCGAGATCGGCGCAGACGACCGCCGCGCCGGCGCCCGCGAGCTCGCGCGCGATCGCGCGTCCGATCCCGGTCGCGGCGCCGACCACGAGGGCGATCTTCCCGGCCAGCGGCGGGTCGGCCATGACGCGCTCGCCGCTCAGCCGAGCGTCTGGACGGCGTGGCGTGCGATGTCCGTGTCCACGAGATCCTCGAATCGGTGGCGCCGCCGGATGAACCCGCCGCCGAGGAGGATCTCCTGCAGCGCGTCGAACCCCGCCCGCGTCAGCACCGGATCGCGGGCCCAGGTGGACTGCCGGAGGTAGCGCTCGACCGCCCGCGCGCGGATCCCGGCGTCGATGTCGGGGAACGCGGGAGCGATGACGGCCGCGACCTCCGCCGCCGTGCTGGCGGCGATCCACCGCTGTGCCCGATAGAGGCCGCGCACGAAGCGGACGAGGACGTCGCCCTCGCACCCGAGCGTCTCCGGCGTCGTCATGAAGGAGCTGAACGGCACCGGCCCCGTCGCCTCGCCCATGGAGGCGACGAGGTGCGCGGTGCCGTCCGCCAGGAGCTGGTCGACGACGGGCGGCCCGTGCTCGAGGAAGTCCGCCTTGCCGGCACGGAACGCCGCCACCGCGTCGGCCGCGGAGAGATTGCGGATCCACGTGACCCGGGCCGGATCGACGCCGTGGCGGCGCAGGACCGCCTGCATGCAGAGCCACGGCGTGGGCGCGCCGCCGAAGGAGATCACCGTGCGCCCGACCAGATCCGGCCACGCGAAGCCGGGGCGCGGCTCCCGGCTGAGGAGGAAGAAGCCGTTGCGGTCGTTCACGGCGGCGAAGTGAACGAAGCGGGCGCCGCCACGGTCGGCGAGCTCGAAGCTGCGCATGAGGCCGGAGAGGGCGAGATCCGCCCGGCCGTCGGCGAGCGCGTCCACGGTTCCCGTGCCGCGCGCCGCCGTCGCCAGCGCGATCTCGAGGCCTTCGGCGGCCAGGTGACCGCCGTGGATCGCGACGAACTGGGGCGTGTAGAAGAGCGAGCGGAACGGCTCGATGACCCGGAGGCGGCGATCGGGCTCCATGGTACCGCGAGTATACTCTGCGCGAGCACGCAGCGGCATGACGCGGATCGCTTTGACGCGTGGCGACCGGCGTGGCAGGATCGGGGCGTGGACGGGGCGATATCCGCGGACATCGGGCACTAACCCGCACTCAAGATCAGGAGCGTTCGATGCGCACCTACTACGACATTCGGCTGAACGACCGTACGATCGCGAAGCGGGAGCTCTCCGGCGAGGCGATCGTGAAGGCCGGCCGCTATCTGATCGCCAGGACGCTGCTGGAGCTGGGCGCGGCCACCGTCGATCCGCTGTCGCCCGCGAACCCGCTCGTCTTCTCGGCCGGCCCCTTCGCCGGCACGAGCTTTTCGAACGCCAACCGCACGAGCGTCGGCTGCAAGAGCCCGCTCACCGGCGGCATCAAGGAGGCGAACGCCGGCGGCACCCTGGGCTATGCGCTCGGCCAGCTCAGGATCGCCGGCTTCACCCTCCTCGGCGCGTCGCCGGAGTGGGTGGTCGTCCACTTCAAGAAGGACGGCGGCATCGACTTCGACGACGGGCGGCCGTATCTCGGCAAGGGCAACTTCGAGGCCAACCGGATGCTCCTCGCCCGGTACGGCAAGAAGAGCGCCACCGCCCTCTGCGGTCCCGTGGGGGAGTATCAAGGCCTGCTGGCGGGCATAGCCATCACCGACAAGGACGGCCGGCCCTCGCGCCTCGCGGCGCGCGGCGGCGTGGGCGCGGTGATGGGGGCGAAGCGGGTCAAGGCGGTGGTGGTGGACCTCGACAGGATCCCGCCGTTCGAGGAGCCGAAGAAGGTCAACGCGAGCATCAAGGACTACGCCAAGATGCTCCAGGCCGACGGGTTCGTGCAGAACTTCTACGCCCCGCTCGGCACGATGGGCATGGCCGACGTCCAGAACCAGATGGGCGGCCTGCCGGTCCGCAACTTCAGCGCCGGCCGGCTCGCGGAGGTCGCCGCGGGCGAGACGTTCAAGATGGGCGCCGAGTACATCGGCCCGCTCAACACCTCGCGCGGCGGCGAGCAGACCCACGCCTGCATGCCCGGCTGCGTCATCCAGTGCAGCAACGTGTACCACGACGCGAGCGGCAAGGAAGTCGTCTCGCCCGTGGAGTACGAGACGCTCGGCCTGCTCGGCTCGAACTGCGGCATCAGCGAGCCGGACGACCTGGCGCAGCTCAACCACATCGCCAACGATCTCGGCGTGGACACGATCGAGCTGGGCGCCACGCTCGGCGTGCTGATGGAAGCCGGGCTCGGCAAGTTCGGCGACGTGAAGTTCATGGCCGACTGCCTGGTCGAGATCCGCACGGGGACCCCGCAGGGGCGGCTCTGGGCGCAGGGCACGGCGCGCGTCGGCGAGCACTACAAGGTGGGCCGCGTGCCGGTCATCAAGAAGCAGGCGATCAGCGCCTACGACCCGCGCGTGGTCGAGGCCACGGGCATCGCCATGATGGCGACCGCGCAGGGCGCCGACCACACGACCGGCAACCTGCCGCGCCTGAAGACGCGGGAGATGGACGCGGAGTCGCTCATCGGCCAGAGCCTGCTGCACCAAGCGCGGGTGGCCGCCAACGACTCGCTCGGGCTCTGCATCTTCGGGATGAGCGTGACCAACCCCAACGCCGAGTTCCTGGCCAACGCCATCAACGCGGCGCACGGCACGAGCCTGACGAAGGACTTCTTCGAGGCGCTCGGCCGCGAGGCGCTGCGCCTCGAGCGCGAGTTCAACCGCCGGGCCGGCTTCACCGAGAAGGACGACGAGCTGCCCGCGTTCTTCTACACGGAGCCGGTGCCGCCGACCAACCACGTGGCGCGCTTCCACGCGGCCGACGTGCACGGGATGTACGACCGCCTGCCCGCGTGAGTTCTATTTCTTCTTGAGGCGCACCTCTTCCAGGGGCGCCGACCAGGGGTAGGGCTTCATCGAATGCGCGAACCTCGGGCTGAGGTCCTTCGGGGGGCGGGTCCCTGAACGGAGACCGGGAGTGTTCAGACGACCCGGGCTGCCCGGCCGCGTCTAGCCCACCGAGCTACACCCGGCGCTCGCGGCCGGCCCAGTAGCGCTCGCGGAGCTCGCGCTTGAGGATCTTTCCGTAGGCGTTCTTCGGGAGCTCCGGCAGGAAGTCCACCGAC
Source organism: Candidatus Rokuibacteriota bacterium (assembly GCA_016179925.1). Lineage (GTDB taxonomy): Bacteria > Methylomirabilota > Methylomirabilia > Rokubacteriales > CSP1-6 > JACPCG01. The sequence continues at coordinate 6,424 of JACPCG010000011.1, forward strand.
GCGGGCTTCTTGTACGAGGCCAGGTGCTGCCGGCAGTGCTCGATGATCTCGGCGTCGGTCGCCCGCGCACCGGGCCGGAGCACCACCACGGCCCTGACCGACTCGCCCCACTTCTCGTCGGGCACGCCGACGACGGCCACCTCGTGGACGGCCGGATGGGTGCAGACGACCTCCTCCACCTCGCGCGGGTAGATGTTGGCGCCGCCCGAGATGATCATGTCCTTCTTGCGATCCGTGATGTAGAGGTAGCCGTCCGCGTCGAGGTGGCCGACGTCGCCGGTGTGGAGCCAGCCGTTGCGGAGCGCGTCGGCCGTGGCCTCGGGCTTTCCCCAGTAGCCCTTCATCACGAGGTCGCCGCGGACGACGATCTCGCCGGGCGCGCCCGGCGGCACGTCGCGGTCGTCGTCGTCCACCACCCGGACGCGCACGGCGGTGGTCTCGCGCCCCGCCGAGGCCAGGCGCCGCTGCTTCACGGGATCGTCGGCGGCCAGGTGCTCCGCCTTGGACAGGGTCGTGCACACCATCGGGGCCTCGCCCTGGCCGAAGAGCTGGCAGAAGATCGGCCCGAACATTCGCACCGCCGCCTGCTGCTGCTCGACGTACATCGGGCCGCCGCCGTAGAAGACCGTGTGGAGGCTCGCGAGGTCGTAGTCGCGGTGGGCGCCGCTCGTCGTGAGCATGTGGATCATGGTCGGCGCCAGGAACATCGTCGTCACGCGGTAGCGCTGGACGGCCTCGAAGATCTTCCGCGGCTCGAAGGAGCGCGTGGCCGGGAAGGCGCTGGCCGCGCCCCGCGCGATGTGGTGGAAGATCGAGATGCCCGAGCCGTGGGTGATGGCCGCCGCGTGCAGCAGCACGTCGGTCTCGCGCGCCGGGTTCAGGTCGAGCAGGAAGATCTGGACCATCGCGAGCAGGTTGCGATGGGTGAGCATGGCCCCCTTGGGGCGCCCGGTGGTGCCGGACGTGTAGAAGAGCCACGCGAGGTCGTCCGGCTGGATCCTGACCTCCGGCGGCGTGGCGGGCCGGCCCTCCTGGATTTCCTCGAAGCCGAGGTCGCCCTTCTCGCCCGCCCCCACCACGATGAAGCGCTCGACGGACGTCAGATTTCCGCGGATCGCCGCCAGATGCGTGCGGAAGTCGCGGTGATAGACGAGGATCCGCGCCCGGGAGTCGTTCAGCATGTACTCGTGCTCGCTCGGGTGCAGGCGGATGTTCATCGGCACCACGCCCATGCCGGCCTTCATCGGGGCCACGATGGTCTCGAGGCCCTGGTAGCAGTTGGGGATCAGCATGCCGATGCGGTCGCCCGGCCGCGCGCCCAGCGCCAGGAGGGCCCCGGCGAGCCGGTTCACCCGCGCCTCCGCCTCGCTGAAGGTGACGACGACGTCGCCCTCGAGCCAGGCCGGGCGCTGGGGCCAGCGCCGGGCGGCGCGCGTGAGGAGATGGCCGACGTGCACGCTCAGCGTCCGCGGAAGCGCGCGGGCCGCCTCACATCGTTGTCTCGTGGGGCTGTCGCCACGATTCGACGCGTCCCGATCGGAGGGTCACGGTGACGTTCATGTTCCCCGGGTGCTCGGGACGGATCTCGACCTTCTCGATGTCGGTGGCCACGATGCGGCGTTTCCGAAGCTCGGCCTCGAACACGGGCCAGTTCTCGGGCCGATAGCCATACGTCATGTCTCGACCTCCTCTCCGTCAGCGTCCCCGGAAGCGCGCGGGGCGCTTCTCGAGGAAGGCGCGGATGCCCTCCCGCGCGTCCTCGGTGAGATAGGCCTCCACGTAGCACCGCGCCTCCCCGCGGAGGCCCTCCTCGAGCGGGCGGCCGAGTCCGTGCTCGACACACTCCTTGACCTTGGCCAGCGCCACCGGCGCCTTGGCCGCGAGCCGCCGAGCGACTGCCCGCGCCTCGTCGCCGAGCGCCTCGTCGGCCACGACGCGGCTCACCAGGCCGCCCGCGAGGGCCTCGGCCGCGGAGATCGGCTCGCCGAGCATCAGCATCTCGAGGCCGCGCGACGTGCCGACCAGGCGCGGCAGCCGCTGGGTGCCGCCCCAGCCGGAGACCACGCCCAGGTTCACCTCGGGCTGCCCGAAGCGGGCCGAGCGCGCGGCGAGCCGAAGATCGCACGCCATCGCGAGCTCGATTCCGCCGCCTACACAGACGCCGTTCACGGCGGCGATGACGGGCTTCGGCACTCGGCCCAGGCGCCCGAAGACGCCGTGCCCGAGCGCGATGAAGTCGCTGCAGCCCCGGGCGTCCAGGCCCTCGAGCTCCGTGATGTCGGCGCCCCCGCTGAACATGCCGGGGAGCGCGCTCTCGATGATCGCGACGCGGATGGCCGTCTCGCGCTCGACGCGGTCGAGGGCCTCCGAAAGCTCGGCCATGAAGGCACGGCTCATGGCGTTGACCGGGGGGCGGGCCATCGCGATGACCGCGACGCCCTCGGCGGCGGCGAGCGTGACCCAGCGGCCCATGGGCGGGGCGATGCTAGCACACTCGCGTCGCGCTCACGCGGGCCGGACCGCGAGGTCGCGCGTGAGCCGCAGCTCGCCGAGGTGAATCCCGGCGTGGCGGATCCCCTCGACGAGCGCCTCGCGGCGCGAGATCTGACGAGGTTCGCCCGTGCCCCAGAGCTCCTTCGGCGGCGTGATCCGCTCGTCGAGCGCGGCCGGCGCGAGCGCCGCCAGCGCGGCCTCGATTTCCGCGGCGCGCCGGCCGACGCGCGCGACGAGCGCCTCCGCGTCGTCGCCCGACGCCGCGAATTCGGCGCTCCGGTCCCGCCGCACGGGAAGACCGCACCCGAAGCCGAGGACGTAGACCCCTGTGCTCCCGAGGACGTGGCTGACGATGGCGTAGGCGCTGTTCGCCGCGCCGGTCGGTGGACGCCAGTTGAGCTGCGCCGGCGTGAGCCCTCGCAGGGAGACACCGATCTGGTCGAGGATCCAGCGGAGCTCTCGCGAATAGGTCTCGATCTCCCCACGCATGTGGTCCTCGTCCCACAAAAACCACGGCCGGGTGTCGGGGTCTTGCAGGTCCGTCCCGAGTCGCCGCTGAATTCCGCTCATCGCGCTTCGCATACCTTGATCGTCCTCACCGCAGGCGCGATCGACGGGTGTATCGGCGTCAACGACTGCGGGCGACTCGTCGCCTCCTACGCCCGCTTCCTCGGCGCCGCGGCGTCTTGACGGGCCTCCGGGGGCCTACTTCGCGTTGATGCTCGTAGGCTTTCCCTGCTCTCCGGTAAACACCACCAAGAGCTTGACCCTGGTCGTGCCCTTGTTGAAGGCCTGGTGCCAGTGATTGACGTCCTCGACGAACGCCTGTCCGGTTTTGTACTCGCGCGCCGGGCCGCCCTGCGCCTGGACGGTCAGGGTGCCGCCGAGGATGTACACGAACACGGGGACGGGGTGCTGGTGGAGCGCCGTCCGACCTCCGGGCTCCAACTCGCCGATCACGGACACGATCTCCGCTTTCCCCCTCGGGTATTCGATCGCCATGTTACTGGCGGTCTGGGTGCTCTTGAGCACCGGTGTGACCTTGAACCCCTTGGGCAGCGCCTCGTCGCCGCTGGAGCCCTGCGCCAGCGCTCCGCCGGGCTGTCGGGCGGCCACCGCGGGATACTGGCGATGGCAAGACGCTTCATGTCACCCTCCAAAGGGAGTTTGTGAGGCGGACAGGATGACGCGACGGCGACGCGAGCGCAAGGGGCTCCTCCGTGCCCGCGCGGGCGCAAGGGTCCGACACCGTCGTATGATATCTGTAGTGAAATGAATCGCCCGGTGGTGGCTGTATTCGTCTCCTCGCTTCTGCTGCTGGCGAGCCTGATCACGTCGGCCGACGCCCAAGAGCCTTGGGTTGTGCGTCTGCAGGGGCGAGTGCTCTGGACGGCCGGTCAGACAATGGTTCTAGCCGTCGATGAGGGGCCGGCCATCAACATCGACCTGCGACGGGTTCCTCAGGGCGATTTCCTGACTCTGGGGACAAACGACTACGTCGTCGTGACCGGCTTGGTCGTCAGAGGCAGCCGTCAGTTCATCGCGACGTCTATCCAGCGGGCGCTCGCGCCGTATGGACAGTCGCCCTAGGGTGCTGAGCTGAAGGAACCATCGGCACGCCGTTCCCGCCCGCGCCAAGCCTGCGCGCGCTGGTCGAGCGCGCGCGCCGGGTCTGAAGCGGCTCGCATGAGCGGAAACAGGCTCAGCCGCAGCGGCTGTACGTCCAGGGCCGGGAGCGGTCAAGCGATAACGCTTCTTGACAACCCTTGAAGGTGGGCCGACACTTCGTCCTCGACTCTCCGACGGGGCCGAACGAGGCCCTGACGAACGGCGAGGCCTTCCTGGCCGGTATTTCGTCCTGCGGCGTCACGCTGATCGAGAAGCACGCGCAGGAGACAGGCGTGCCGGTCAAACGCATGGAGGTCACGATCGAGGGCGCCCGCCGCCTGGACGCGCCGAACCGATTCCAGAGCGTCAGCATGCGCTTCACCATCGCCGGTGTCGACCAGGCGCAGGCCGAGCGGCTCGTCGAGACCTATCGGGAGCGGTGACCGCTATACAGGACGGTCGCGGTCGCGACCGCCGTGAAGGTCGACGTCGTCGCCGTGCGGGTGTAAGGGAACGGGCGCCCATCGATCTGGCGTCCGGGCTCCAACACGCCCAGTCGGCCAGTGGTCAGCGGGGACAGCCCGCCCGCGCATCTGCGCAGCGATGCGATCCATGTCCAGAAGAAGTGCGCCGGAGAAGGCCTGTAAGCCGGGTTCTGGTCCCCGAGCGAGTGGCCCAGGGCGACAGTCATTTCTCTAGGGCGCCGGTTGCCCGGCGCCTCCAGCGGCCGAACCCGGGAGCGGCGCGGGCCACGCCATCGCTCCCCTATTTGGCCTTGCTCCGGGTGGGGTTTGCCGAGCCGGCGCGGTCACCCGCGCCGCTGGTGAGCTCTTACCTCACCGTTTCACCCTTACCGCCCTTGCGGACGGCGGTCTGCTTTCTGTGGCACTGGTCCGTGGGGTTGCCCCCCCTGGCCGTTAGCCAGCACCCTGCCCTCTGGAGCCCGGACTTTCCTCCCGCCGCGTTGCCGCGGCCGGCGACCGTCCGGCCTTCTCCGGCGCCCCTCCAGTATACGTGCCCCGGGGGCCTCCCGCCGATCGTCTGACCGTGGGTGCCCCCGGCGCGCGGGGACGCTCGTCCAGGGCGCCGCCGTCAATCGCCGAAGCGCAGCAGCGCATCGGCCAGGCGGGCGAGCCGCGACGCGTCGCGGGCGCGCGGGAGGAGGAGGGCCAGGAACGGCGTCGGGCCCGTGTGATGGAAGGTCTCGAGGATGACGGCGCGCGTCCCCGCGGCTTCGGCCACCCGCAGGCTCTCGGTGAACGGGATCGAGTCGTCGCCGGCGCCGTGGGCGATCAGGAGTCGGGCGCGGATCCGGCCGAGGCGCGCGAGTGGGGACAAGCGCTCCAACGCGTGCTGCGTGCGGGGTGACAGCCGCGTGAGGAGCGGGGCAACCTCCGCCTCGCTCCCGTTCCTCACGAGCGCCAGCACGCTCCGACCTTCCACGCCGAGGCCCGTCTCGAGAGCGCCGGTGTCCTCGGACGGATTGGCGAGCTTGCGTGTCGAGAGCGCGTCGAGCGCCGCGCGGTCACGCGTGTCCTCGACGAACCCGACCAGCAGGCCGAGGAGCTTCCAGCGGTTGTACTCCTCCTGGCGCTGGACGTAGCGACGCTCGCCGTAGGCGTGGGCGCCCGTCGTGATGAACGCGATCACGTGGCGGAGATCGGCGTAGCCGCCGAAGCTCGCGACGAGGCGCACCCCGGGGCGCTCGGCGGCGGCGAGGAGCGCCGGGCCGGCGCCGAAGCTGAAGCCGGCGATCGCGAGAGGGCCGGCGGGATCGGGCCGGGCGGGTGTCGGGGCGCCGAGCGTCGCGAGGTGGTCGAGCGCGGCGCCGATCTCCTCGACCTCGCGACCGCCGAGCCGGAAGGCGATCAGACCCGGGAAGTCGGGGACGAGGACGAGCTGTCCCTCGGCGGCCAGGAGCCGCGCGAACCGCGCGAGGTCGGGCTGGCGACGGCCGAACGTGGAGAGGCCGTGCACCAGCAGGGTCGCGCGCCGCGGCCTCGCGGGGCGGTAGAGATCGGCGACGAGGGTCCGTCCCGCCGCGGCGAACGCGATCTCCTCGCGCGCGACCGGCTGCACGAACGGCCCGCGCCAGGCTTCGGTCGCGGGAACCGCGAGGGCGAGCGTGAAGGCGAGCGTCCCACCGAAGCGGAAGGTCGCGGCCACCACGGCGAGGCTCGCGACGAGGAGCACCGCCGCGAGAAGGGTGGCCCGGGGGCTCACGCTCCGACGATCGCCTCCCGGGCGAGCGTGTCGACGCGCTCGTTCAGCTCGTCACCGGCGTGAGCGCGCACCTTGTGCCAGACGACGTCGTGGCGGCGCGTCTCGGCCAGCAGCCGCTCCCAGAGATCGCGGTTGGCGACGGGCTGCCTCTGGGCGTTCTTCCATCCGGTCTTCTCCCAGCGCCGCCACCAGCCGTCGCGGAAGCAGTTCACGATGTAGGCGCTGTCCGAGTGCAGATGCACGCGGCGGTGGCCGTGGATCGCGGTGAGCCCCTCGACGGCGGCGGTGAGCTCCATGCGCTGGTTCGTGGTCCGGGCGGCGCCGCCGGTGACGCTGCGCTCCTTGCCCATGTCGATGATGAGGGCGGCCCAGCCGCCGGGGCCGGGGTTCCCGGTGCAGGCGCCGTCCGTGTAGAGGGTGACGTCGGGGAGGGCGGGCGACCGCGGAGCGCGAGAGGCCGTCAGGCCGAGTCCTGCCAGTAGAGGTAGCGGCCGCAGCTCTCGCAGAGCATCGGCGCGCGCGCGGCCTTCAGCTCCTGGATCGCCTGGGGACGGATCGAGACGCGGCAGCCGCCGCACACCGCGGCGCCGGTCACGGCGGCGACCGCCACCCCGCCGCGCGCTCTCAAGATCTTCTCGTAGTCCGCGAGCAGCGAGCGAGGCAGCTCGCGCGCGCGCGAGTCGCGCTCGGTGCGCACGACGGCCAGCTCGGCCTCGACCTCCGCGAGCTTCTTCCGGACGACGGCCTCGTCCTGGCGGGCCTGCTCCTCGCGCGTCTTGAACCGCGCCTCGGCCTCGCGGACCTCCACGACCAGGCGCTCCTGGAGCTCCATGAGGGTGAGGATCTCCTCCTCGCCCTTCGCCTTCTCCTGCTTGATGGCCTCGATCTCGGCGAGCACGGCCGAGTACTCGGTGTTGTTCTTCACTTCCCAGAGCCGCGCCTCGGCCTTCGCGCGTTTGGCGGTGACGACGTCGAGGTCCTTTTCCTTCGTCCGCAGGTCCTTCTTGGTGACGTCGGCCTTCGCCTTCAGGGTCTCGAGGGTCTTCTTCGCGTCGGCGAGGGCGGCGTGGAGGGCCTCGATCTGCTTGGGCAGGCGGACGGCTTCGGCCTCGAGCGCGGCGATCCGCGTGTCGAAGGCCTGCAAATCGATCAGCGTCACCAGCTGTGCGTCCACGTCGTCTCCGCGTGCCCGCGGAATGGAGCCACTTGCACCTGTGGCCAGCGCCCCGCCGCGCGCCGTGGCCGCGGCTGCGGAGCCACCCGCACCTGCGGCAGGGACACCGCCCCACGGATCGTCCGCGGATGCGGAGCCACCCGTACCTGTGGCAGGAGCCCCGCCCCGCGGATCGTCCGCGCATGCGGAGCCACCCGCACCTGTAGCAGCCCACCCACGGTCCGAGCCGGCCTCGCGGCCCCCGTTACAGTAGTGGGCCCACCTGGACTCGAACCAAGACCGAACCGGTTATGAGCCGGCTGCTCTGCCATTGAGCTATGGGCCCTCGACGTCATCATAGCGCGCTCACGTTTCCAGGAAGCTCCGCAGCTTCTTCGACCGCGACGGGTGCCGGAGCTTCCGCAGCGCTTTCGCCTCGATCTGCCGGATGCGCTCGCGGGTGACCGCGAAGTCCTGGCCGACCTCTTCCAGCGTGTGCTCGCAGCCGTCGGAGAGGCCGAACCGGAGGCGCAGCACCTTCTCCTCGCGCGGCGTCAGCGTGTTGAGGACCTTGTTCGTCTGCTCGCGCAGGGAGAGGCCGATGATCGACTCGACGGGCGAGACAACCTGCTTGTCCTCGATGAAATCGCCCAGGTGGCTGTCTTCTTCTTCTCCGATGGGTGTCTCCAGTGAGATCGGCTCTTGCGCGATCTTCAGGACTTTCCGCACCTTGTCCACCGGGACGTCCATCTTCCCGGCGATCTCCTCCGGCGTCGGCTCGCGGCCGAGCTCCTGCACGAGCTGGCGCGAGGTCCGGATGAGCTTGTTGATCGTCTCGATCATGTGCACGGGGATGCGGATCGTGCGCGCCTGGTCGGCGATCGCCCTGGTGATCGCCTGGCGGATCCACCACGTCGCATAGGTCGAAAACTTGTAGCCGCGGCGGTACTCGAACTTGTCCACGGCCTTCATGAGGCCGATGTTGCCCTCCTGGATGAGATCGAGGAACTGGAGGCCGCGGTTCGTATACTTCTTCGCGATCGAGATGACGAGGCGCAGGTTGGCCTCGACCATCTCCTTCTTGGCCTGCGCCGCCCGCACCTGGCCCTGCTTGATGATGGCCATGACCCGCTTGATCTCGTCCGCCTTGGCGTTGGCGCGCTGCTCGGCGAGCTTGATCTCCTGCTGGGCGACCCAGATCTGCTGCTGCTTGGGGGACTGGAACTTCTTCGCGGCCTTGAGGTGGAGGTCGCCGACGGGGCCGTTGCCGGGGCCGGGGTCGCGGAACGCGACGTAGATGAGGTTCTGCACTTCCTCCGGCGAGGGGCGGCGGCCGTTGGTCCAGAGGCGGATCACGCGCTCGGCGCGCTCGACGTCGTCGAGCAGGTCGCGGAGGCGCTGGACGAGGCCACGGCGGCCCGGGTCCCCGTCCTCGCGGTCGATGATCTGGTTGCCGATGGTGAGCGCGCGGAGCTTGTCGAGCACCTTGTTCTGGCGCGCGACCGCCTGGGCCTCGAGCCGCTTCCACGCCGGCTCCTTGCCCTTTTTCGTCTTCTTCCGGCCACCGGCCTTGGCGCGGAGCTTCCGAGCCCGCGCGACGAAGCGGTCGCGCTCGCGGAGGAGGCGGTCCACCTTGCCGAAGGCGCCGATGACCTGGCGCGTGAGCTCGGCCTCCTTCTCCTCGGTGAACTCTTCCTCGTTGACGTCCACGACGTCCTTGACGGAGATGTCCTGCCGGCGGAGCTGGTCGCGCAGCTCGCGGAAGCGCTCGAGGGCGAGGTTGGTCGAGAGGATGGCGGCGGTGACCTGGTTCTTCCCCTCCTCGATCCGCTTGGCGAGCGCGATCTCGCCCTCACGCGTCAGGAGCGCGACGCGCCCCATCTCGCGGAGGTAGAGGCGCACCGGGTCCTCGGTGCGCCCGACGGGCCCTGGGGTGAGGTCGATGGGCTCGGCCGGGCCGTCGTCGTCGGGCTCCTCGGCCCGCGCCTGCTGGCGCTCGCGCCCCACTTCCGAGGGAAGCCGGCCCGCCTTGGCCGAGTCCACGACCTCGATGTCCATGGCGCCGAACATCATCATGATGTCGTCGAGCTGGTCGAGCGAGACGATGTCCGACGGCAGCGCGTCGTTGACCTCGTCGTAGGTGAGGAAGCCTTTTTGCTTCCCCATGGTGATCAGCCGGTCCAGCTCCTCCAGCTTCGGCTCTTCGCTCATTCGTCTGAGCTCCTTGGGGACCGGGGAGTCCCGTGTTCGAGCGACTGGGCGACGCCACCCGTGATCCCGTACACCGCAGCGCTCTCCTGATGGAGCGCCCTCAACTCGTCGGTCACTGGCGCTGCCGCGCCGGTCTTCGCCTGGACCTCCGCGATGGACTGGCTGACCTCGCGCGCCCGGCGGAGCCGCTGGCTGCGCTCGAGGCGCTTCTGGAACTGTTCGATGCTAACCCGGACGTCAACGGGGAGGAACTCCTCGACGAGGAGCGCGGCCAGGACCGAGCGCGCCTCGTCGGTCGGCAGGTCGGTCAGGAGGCTCTCCGCGGCGTCCGCCGGGCGGAGCTTGAGCGCCGCCACGATCGCGCGGAACGGCGGATGGCTCAGGTCCTCGGCCTCGACGAGCATCGTCAGGAGCGCGTGCCGGGCCTCCGGCGAGTGGAGCAGCAGCGTGACGAGATCGCGCTCAACGGACGGCGGGCCTGGGGCCGGCGCGGTCGGGCGTGTCGGCGCCGGGGCCGGAGGCTTCCGCAGCGAGGCCTGGAGCCGCTGGGACTCGATCCAGAGCTGGGTCGCGTCCACGCCGAGCTTCGCCGCGGCCTCGCGCGAGAGCGCCGCCGCCTCCTGGGAGTCCGCCACCTTCGCGAGCATGAGCGCGGCGCGGGCGAAGGCGTTGGCCCGCCGGCGCGGACCGGTGGCGCCCTCGGGGTCGCTGATCGCGCGGTCGAGGGCGTAGGCGAGGAGGCTCCGCGCCGCGGCGATGCGCTCGGTGAAGGCCGGAGCGCCGTGCGTGCGGAGGAACGTGTCCGGGTCGTGGCCCGCCGGCAGGAGCGCGACCTTGAGCCGGAGCGTGCCGCCGCCCTCGAAGGCGCCGCTCCGGTTGATCGCCCACGCCATCCCGCTCCCCGTCGGCTCGAGCAGCTCCTCGGCGCGCTCGGCCGCCTTCTGGCCGGCGGCGTCGGCGTCGAAGAACGTCACGACCTCGTCGCAGTAGCGGCGCAGGAGGCCGAGCTGGGCGAGGGTGAAGGCGGTACCGAGGGCGGCGACGGTCTCGCCGAAGCCGTACTGATGGGCCATGAGGCAGTCGACGTAGCCCTCGACGAGGAGCGCGCGGTTCTTCGCCTGGATCGCGGGCCGCGCGAGGTCGGCGGCGTAGAGGAGGTTGCCTTTCGTGTAGAGCGGCGTCTCGGGGGAGTTCAGGTACTTCGGCTGCTCGTCGCCGAAGGCGCGCCCGCCGAAGGCGACGACCCGGCCCTGGAGGTCGCGGATCGCGAAGAGCAGGCGCCCGCGGAAGCGGTCGTAGACGCCGGAGCGGTTCTCGCG
>JACPCG010000012.1 GCA_016179925.1 Candidatus Rokuibacteriota bacterium
GCCCGTCGCGTCAGTCACCGTCGCAACCTCGCGCACTTACGAAGTGCAGACAGCGTCAATCGGCCGTTCCGCCCTTGGCGACCGCGGAAGTTGGGCTAGATTGTCCGTTACTCTGGACATTGACCCGCTCCGCGGCCGCCGTGATAATCAGTCCCGCATGAAAGGCGCGCCGAGATGAGCGAGCACGGGTTTCTCGCCGCCATGCTGGCGGTGGTCGGTCTCGAGGTCGTCGTCCTCGGACTGGCGGCCGTGTACTACGGGTACCGGCTCTGGAAAGCGGCGGAACGCATGGAGGCGATCGGCGCAGCGACCTTCCTCGAGGTCCGGAAGGTTCTCGGTCGCTGAACGCGCGGTCTAACTAAACGCGCGGCCGGACGTCGCGCGCGAAGCGCTCGTAGATCTCCGTCATGTCCTCGAGGTCGCGGATGCGCGACTCGAGGATGACGTGGCTCACGCCGAGCTCGGCGAGGGCCCGGATCTCGGCAACGAGCTCGTCAGCCGGCTGGCGAGCGCCCAGACCCATGCGCACGCTGAGCGTCATCGACTTCAGGTCGCGCCCGGCCTTCCGGCACGCCTCGCCGAGCTCGGCGAGGCCCTTCTTCATCTCCGCCGCGCCCGCGAACGCGGCGTGCCAGCCGTCGCCCAGCTCGGCGACGCGCCGGAGCGCGCGCGGCGTGTGGCCGCCGATCCAGATCGGGAGCGTGCCCTGCACCGGGCGCGGCACGGCCGCGAAGGGCGGGAAGCTGTAGAACTGGCCCTTGAACTCGACGCGCTCGCCGGCCCAGCACGCGCGCATGATCCGGATGGCCTCGTCGCTCCACGCCCCGCGCCGGTCGTAGGGCGCCCCCAAGAGCTCGATCTCCTCGCGCATCCAGCCGACGCCGGCCCCGAGGATGACCCGGCCGGGCGCCAGGTGGTCGAGCGTCGCGAGCATCTTGGCGGCGAGGACCGGATGGCGGTGGGGCAGCACGAGGACCGTCGTGCCGAGGCTCACGCGCTCGGTGGCGCCGGCGACGAGGGCCAGCGCGGTGAGCGGTTCGAGGAAGTTGGCGGTCCGCGGCAGCGGGAAGTCGCCCGTCGCGCTGTAGGGGTATCGCGAGGCGATCGTGTACGGGAAGACGACGTGGTCGCTCGCCCAGAGCGAATCGTAGCCGAGCGCCTCCATGCGGCGCGCGAACCCGAGCAGCGTGTGGCGCGTGGCGGCGGGGCCGAACACGGGGAGATGGCAGCCGAAGCGCATCAGTGACCTCCATACACGACCCGGTCGTGGAGCTCCCCTTGCCGGATCATCTGGGCGAGCCGCGAGCGCTGGATCTTGCCGCTCGACGTCTTCGGGATCGAGCTCGCGCGGACCAGCAGCACCCGCGCGGGCCGGTGGCCGCGCGTCCTGTGGACGCGGCTCACGATCTCGCGCACGAGGCCGTGGTAGTCGTCGTGGGACGCGGTCTCGCTCCGCACCTCGGCGACGACGTGGAGCCGCTGGGTGCCGGCGCGCTCGCTGTCGAGGCCCACGGCGGCGGAGTAGCGCACGCCGGGCACACCATCCACGACCTCCTCGACGTCCGCCGGCAGGATGTTCTCGCCGCCGATGACGATGATGTCCTTGAGCCGCCCGGTCACGTAGAGGAAGCCGTCCCTGTCCACGAAACCGAGGTCGCCTGTGCGGAGCCAGCCGCCCGGCATGAGCACGTTCGCCGTGGCCTCGGGATTGTTGTAGTAGCCACGCATGACACCCGGGCTCTTCACGCAGATCTCGCCCTCGGTGCCCGGTGGGAGCGGCGTGTCGTCGTGGGCCCGGCCATCGAGCGGCGTCAGGATCCGCACCGAGACGCCGGGGCACGGCTGGCCGACCGAGAGGAAGCGCCCGCTCGGGTCGAGCCGGAGCGGCACCTCGCGCGGCCAGATCGCGACGGCGAGCGTGGCTTCGGCGAGGCCGTAACAGGGCGAGATGATCCGCTTGAGGCCGAAGTGCCCTTCGAAGGCCTCGATCGTGGACGGCCGCACCGGCTCGGCGCCCGAGAGCGCGGCCTTGAGGCTCGTGAGGTCGAGTCCCGACGTATCGCGGACGTGCCGCACGCAGTTCCGGTACCCGAAGTCCGGCGACACCGTGAACGTCGCCCGCACCTCCGTGATGCGCTCGAGCCACTGGCGCGGGCTCCGGAGGTCGGGCGGCAGGAGCCAGAGCGGCGTCCCCGTGAGCGGCGGCGTGAACGCGCAGCCGATCAGCCCCATGTCGTGATAGAGCGGGAGCCACGAGACGACGCGGTCGGCGCTCGTGAGGCCGGCGGCCTCGGCCATGAAGTGGATGGTCGTGACGACGTTCCGGTGGGTGAGCATGACGCCGCGCGGGTGGCCCGTGCTGCCCGACGTGTACTGCAGGAATGCGAGGTCCTCCGCGCCCGCCGGATGGAGCGGCGGCGCCGGAGCGTCCACGTCGAGATCGGGAGGCTCGAGGACCGCGCGCACGTTCGGCGCCTGCGCGACGCTCTCGTCCACGCCCTTCCGGAACCACCCGATCGTCGCGACGGCGACGGCCTCGGAGTCGCGGAAGACGTTCGCCGTTTCCTCCACGCCGAGGGTCGGGTACATCGGGACGGGGACCGCGCCCAGGGCGAGCGCGCCGAAGAAGGTGTAGAAGAACTCGGCGCACGTCGGGTAGATGAGGCAGACCTTGTCGCCCGCGACGATGCCCGCCCGCGCGAGCCCGGCCGCGTACCGCGCGCTCTGGGCCCAGAGCCTCCCGTAGGTCACCGTCTCGCCGAAGAGGTCGAAATACGGCTTGTCGGGACTGAGCGTCGCCCGGCGGCGCATCATCTCCACGAGCGTCGTCGCCGCCTTCACCTCGTGATCGGCCATTCGTGGCTCCTCGCGCATCATCCGGGCTAGGGCCTGGCGCCGAGCATCGCGGAGGTCGTGTGCGGCTCGCCGCTCCGGAGGTACACGAGGCTCACGCGCTCCCCGCCGAGCTCCCGCGGCGTCCCGTCGAGCGCGACCGCGATCTTGCCGCGCGCGTCCACGCCCGCGTAGTCGTCCCAGCCGGCCTCCGGCACCGTGGCGCCGTGGCCGACGAAGACGAGCTCGCCCTCGACCTCGCCCGCGAGGGATCTGCCGTGCGGCGTCCACTCCCGGCCGAGCTCGAGGCGGCGGGCCGACGGCGCCAGGACCTCGAGCGCGCTCGCCGGCCCGAGGCGCGCGGCGCTGTCGACGACGAACGACTGGAAGAAGGTCCCGCGCTCGCCGCCCGGGCGGAGCCCCGCGGCCTGGAGCCACGCGGCGATCCGCTCGGCCGCGCGGTCGCCCCCCGGCGTGCCGGAGCGGCGCCCCTCTATCTCGGGCGTGGTCAGGGCCTCCACGTGCTCGGCGAGCGTCGCGGGCGTCGGCGGGACGACGGCACCCCGGGCGGAGGCGGCGACGGCACCGAAGAGCAGGAGCGCCACGAGGGGGATCACAGGGGCGCGGCGGATCACGCGGCTATTTTACTCCGACGACCCTCCCGCCCGTCATGCGCGCGAGATCGGCGGGGGCGAGCCTGAAAACGGTGTTTGGATGCTCATCGCGGCATGACGATCCGGTCGAACGCCTCCGCATACGCGTAACCCTTCGGCTTGCCGAGCTCTGCCGAGCGCTCGCGCACCCGCTTCTCGACCGACGGGAAGTTGCCGAGCTGGCTCGCGTGGCAGGCGAGGGCCTTGAGCTTGAGGTCCATCGTGTCCGAGATGTCCATGACCAGGTGCGGGTTCTCCCACTGCATCAGGTAGATCTCGCGGACCTTGTGGGGCTCGTACGCGGGCATGAGCTCCGGGAACGCCATGTGGTCGCGCGCGAGCGGGTAGACGCTGTCGAGCACGGCCCCCGCGGTGATCCGGTGGTCGCGGTGGGACGCGTAGAGGTTGTACGTGCGGCGCGGGTTCTGCGTGATCAGGAGATCGGGCCGCCAGCGGCGGATCTGGCGGGTGATGTCGCGCCGGAGGTCCCGCGTGTCCTCGAGCTCGCAGTCCGGGTAGCCGAGGAACTCGACCCGCTCGACCCCGAGCGCGCGCGCCGCGTTCCGCTGCTCCTCCTCGCGGATCCTCGCGAGCCGCTCGGGGGTCATCGTCCGGTCGCTCGAGCCCTTGTTGCCGTTCGTGACGATGACGTAGGAGACCTCGCAGCCCTGCTTCGCCAACCTCGCGACGGTGCCGCCCGCGCCGAACTCGGAATCGTCCGGGTGCGCCGTCACGACCATCACGCGCTCGATCTTGTCGCTCAAATAAGTCTCCTCTCGCCCGTTTAGAGGCCGAGCACCAGCATAACGATTCCTGGCGCCCGGCGCGACCGGCTATAATCGCGCGATGCCCATGGCCGCCGCGCGCCGCGTCGGGGTCGGGGTCGTGCTCGGGCTCCTCGGCGTCGCTCTCGTCCTCACGGTGATCCCCGGCGATGCGGGCGCCATCCGGCTCGCCGGCGTCGCGACGCTCTGGTGGTTCGCTCTCGCCGCCGCCCTTCTCTCAACCCTGACGACGTGCATCGGTCTCGGACCGCGCTCCCGTCCCATGACCATCATCGCGGCCTGGGCGGCGCCGGTCGTCCCCGTCTCGCTGGCCTCGCGCGTCTTCGCCGGCGTCGCCGACGCGCCGGTGCTGGTCCTCGCCCTCGTCTCGGCACCGCTCGCGGCACTGCTCGGCGCCGCCCCGGGGGAGGGGACCGGGGGGAACCGGATCGCGTCGGTAGCGACGCTGGTGGCGGTGGGCCTCGTGCTCTGGGCGAGCCTCCTCACGCTCGGCGACGTGGCCCAGGTGCTCGGCGCACGGCGCTGGCTCGCGGTCGTGCTGGCGACGGCGCTCGCCCTGCTGGCGAGCGCGTGGCGGGCGGGCGATCCCGGGTGGGCGCTCGGGGCGAGCCTCGGGGCCGGGACGCTCGGCGTGGTGCTTGCCGTCGTCGTCGTCGGGGCGATCGCGGCGACGCCGCCATGGGCCGCGTGGAGCGAGGTCGCCGCGCGGCCCGCGCTCACGTTCGGGGCGCGCAGCGCGTGGGTGAACGAGGGGCGGCGCTTCGCCGGGCCCGTGAGCGTCGCATTCACCGAGGCCCACCGCGTGACCGCGCTCGCCCCCGGCGTCTATCGCGTGGTCGACGAGGCCGACCGCCGGCGCGTGACCCGCGAGTGGCGGCTCGCCCCGGGCGATGCGCTGACGCTCAGGCCCGGCGACCGGCTCGTGCTCGAGGCGGGCGCCCACGTCCGCCTCGAGCCGGGCAAGCGCGTGCCCGGCGCGCCCGTGTCGGGCGTCGTGTGGGCCGATCCCCCGGAGCGACGCCGGCTCTCGACGCTGGTCGAGATGCTCGGCGTGGCGCTGACGCTCGTGGGCGGCGCCCTCGCGCTCTCCCCGCGCGTGGCCGCCGGCGCGCCCTCCACGGCGCGCGGCGCGCTCGCCGGCCCGGCGCTCTTCCTGCTGGTGCTCTCGGCCGTCTGCTGGGGGGTATACGGAGCGCGCGAGGCGCCGGAGCTCGCCCTGGTCGCAGGCGCCTCGGCCGGGCTCGTCGAGCTGCCGGCCCTGCTCCTGCCGACGCTCGCCGGCCGTGCGGTCGTGGCGGCGACCGTGATCGCGCTGATCCTCCTGTTCGTCGCGACCGCGTGCGCGCTCCGCGCCGTCGCCGATGCCGTCGGCGCGCCCGCCGCGCGGGAGGCCGTCTGGACCGGTCTCCTGGCGCTCGCCGCGGCGGCCGGCGTCTGGCCCGGTGACGCCTGGCGCGTCTTTCTCGCCGGGTGCGGCCTCGCCGGGGCCACCGTGATCGCGCCGCGGATCGCCGGCGGCGGGCGGGCGGCGGAGCTCGCCGGGTCGGCGGTCGGGGCGGCGGCGTTCGCGGTCCTCGCGGTCTTCGGGAGCCACCTGCCCGCGTGGGCCGCGGCCCCGGGCGCCTATCCCATCGTGCTGGCCGGCCCGCTGGCGTGGGCCACCGCGAGGGGATGGCGGGTTGCCGGGGCCGCGCGAGGCTGACACAATAGGCTTTCAGCATGGCCAGCGATCGGATCGTCATCAGGGGCGCCCGCGAGCACAACCTCAAGAACATCGACCTCGAGATCCCGCGCGATCAGCTCGTCGTGATCACCGGGCTCTCGGGTTCCGGAAAATCATCGCTCGCCTTCGACACGATCTACGCGGAGGGCCAGCGCCGGTACGTGGAGTCGCTCTCCGCGTACGCCCGCCAGTTCCTCGAACAGATGGAGAAACCCGAGGTGGACTCCATCGAGGGGCTCTCGCCGGCCATCTCCATCGAGCAGAAGACGACGTCGAAGAACCCCCGCTCCACGGTCGGCACCGTCACCGAGATCTACGACTATCTGCGCGTCCTCTTCGCGCGTGTCGGCGTCCCGCACTGTCCGAGCTGCGGCCGCGTCATCTCGGCGCAGACCGTCCAGCAGATGGTGGACCGCGTCCTCGCCCAGGCGCCGGGCACGCGGCTGCTCGTGCTCGCGCCCGTCGTGCGCGGGCGCAAGGGGGAGTACAAGAAGCTCTTCTTCGACCTCCAGCGGCAGGGCTACTCGCGCGTCCGCGTGAACGGCGTGGTCCGCGAGCTCGGCGAGGAGATCGAGCTCGACAAGAAGCGCAAGCACACGATCGAGGTCGTCGTGGACCGCCTCATCGTGCGCGACAACCTCGGAGCCCGGCTCGCCGACTCGCTCGAGACCGCCCTCCGCCTGGCCGACGGCGTGGTGCAGGTCGAGACGGTGGACGGCAGTCAGCCGATGCTGTTCTCCGAGCGGCTGGCCTGCGCCGAGTGCGGCGTCTCGCTGCCCGAGGTGTCGCCGCGCATGTTCTCGTTCAACAACCCCTACGGCGCGTGCGCGGAGTGCGGCGGCATCGGCTCGCGCGACGAGATCGACCCCGACCGCGTGGTGCCCAACCCGGCGCGCTCGCTGAAGGACGGCGCGCTGGCGCCGTGGGCGGGGCGCGAGACGACCTACTTCCGGCAGACGCTCCAGGTCCTCGCCCGGCGCCACCGGTTCTCGCTCGACACGCCCTGGGAGAGGCTCAAGAAGCCGGTGCGGGAGGTGATCCTCCACGGCGAGCGCGACGGTGGGTTCGAGGGCGTCATCGCCACGCTCGAGCGGCGTTACCGCGAGACCACGTCGGAGGACGCGCGCGGGGAGATCCAGCCGTTCATGGCCGAGCGGCCCTGCCCCGCGTGCGGTGGCGCGCGCCTGCGCCCGGAGTCGCTCGGCTTCAAGATCGCCGGGCGCTCGATCGCGGACGTCGGGCGCCTGACCATCAAGGGTGCGGCGGTGTTCTTCGCCGACCTCACGCTCTCCGAGCGGGAGGCGGCGATCGCGCGGCGCGTGCTCAAGGAGATTCGCGAGCGGCTCGGCTTCCTGATGAACGTCGGCCTCGACTACCTGACGCTCGACCGGCCGGCCGGCACGCTGGCGGGCGGCGAGGGCCAGCGGATCCGGCTCGCCACGCAGATCGGGTCCAGTCTGGTCGGGGTCCTGTACATCCTCGACGAACCGTCGATCGGATTGCACCAGCGCGACAACCGGCGGCTGCTGGAGACGCTCAAGCGCCTGCGCGACCTCGGCAACACGGTGCTCGTCGTCGAGCACGACGAGGAGACGATCCGCTCGGCCGACTTCGTCGTGGACCTCGGCCCCGGCGCCGGCGAGCTCGGCGGCCACGTGGTCGCGGTCGGCACGCCCGACGAGATCATGGCCAACGCCGACTCGCTCACCGGCCGCTACCTCGCGCGCGCGCTCAGGATCCCGGTGCCGCCGGTGCGGCGGGCGGGCGCCGGCCACGCCATCACGATCCACAACCCGCGCGAGCACAACCTGAAGGGCATGGCGGTGAGAATCCCGCTCGGCACCTTCACCTGCGTCACGGGCGTCTCGGGCTCGGGCAAATCCACGCTCGTCAACGACGTCCTCTACCGCGCGCTCGCCCAGATGCTGCACCGCGCCCAGGACCGCCCCGGCGCCCACGACCGGATCGAGGGCGCCCAGCGGGTGGACAAGGTCGTGGACATCGACCAGTCGCCCATCGGCCGCACGCCGCGCTCGAACCCCGCCACCTACACGGGCGTCTTCACGTTCATCCGGTCGCTCTTCGCGCGCACGCCGGAGGCGCGGATGCGGGGCTACCAGCCGGGCCGCTTCTCCTTCAACGTGAAGGGCGGGCGGTGCGAGGCGTGCCAGGGCGACGGGCTCGTCAAGATCGAGATGCACTTCCTGCCGGACGTCTACGTGACGTGCGACGTCTGCAAGAGCCGCCGCTACAACCGCGAGACGCTGGACGTCCGCTACAAGGGCATGTC
This sequence comes from Candidatus Rokuibacteriota bacterium, assembly GCA_016179925.1. Classification (GTDB taxonomy): domain Bacteria; phylum Methylomirabilota; class Methylomirabilia; order Rokubacteriales; family CSP1-6; genus JACPCG01. The sequence continues at coordinate 8,284 of JACPCG010000012.1, forward strand.
GATCGCCGAGGTCCTCGACATGACGGTGCGCGAGGCGCTCGCGTTCTTCAACGCGGTGCCCGTGATCAAGTCGAAGCTCGGGACCCTCGACGACGTCGGGCTCGACTACATCCGCCTGGGACAGTCGGCGACGACGTTGTCGGGGGGAGAAGCGCAGAGGGTGAAGCTCGCGACGGAGCTTTCACGACGAGCGACAGGGAAGACACTGTACATCCTCGACGAACCGACGACCGGATTGCACTTCGCCGATATCCAGCGGCTCCTGGACGTGCTGAACCGCCTCGTGGACCAGGGCAACACCGTCGTGATCATCGAGCACAACCTCGACGTCATCAAGACCGCCGACTGGATCATCGACCTCGGCCCGGAGGGGGGCGACGCGGGCGGCCGCGTGGTGGCGACGGGCACGCCGGAGGACCTCGCCCGCCAGGCCGACCGCTCGTACACGGGCGAGTTCCTCCGGACGCTCCTCGGGGCGGGCTAGTGTCGCGTCTGCGCAATTCTATGATGTCGGCGACGGGAGACTAGCCGGCGTGCGGCGCACGAAGATCGTGTGCACGCTCGGCCCGTCGTCGAGCGGCCCGGCGGAGCTCGACAGGCTGGTGGCGGCTGGCATGGACGTCGCCCGCATCAACTTCTCGCACGGCACCCACGCCGAACACGCGGAGGTCTTCCGCCTGATCCGCGCGGGCGAGGCGCGCTGGCGGCGGCCCGTGGCGGTGCTCCAGGATCTGCAGGGGCCGAAGATCCGGCTCGGCACGTTCGGCCCCGCCGGCGGCCGGCGCGTGGACCTGGAACCCGGGAAGCGCTTTACACTCTCCGCGGGGCCGGTGGAGGGCACGGCCGAGCGCGCCTCCCTGAACCATCCCGAGTATCTGGCGAGCGTGCGGTCCGGCGACGAGATCTGGATGGACGACGGGATGATCCAGCTCCGCGTCGAGGAGGCCGCGGTCTCCTGCCTCACCGACAAGGACCGGCATGACCTCCGGTTCAGTCTCGAGCTCGGGGTGGACTTCGTCGCCGTGTCGTTCGTCCGATCGGCCGCGGACATCCTCGAGGTGCGGGGTTTTCTGAAGGAGCTGGGCGCGGACGTTCCCATCGTCGCCAAGCTCGAGCGGCACGAGGGCATCGCCAACCTCGCCGCGATCCTCGGCGCCGTGGACGCCGTCATGGTCGCGCGCGGCGACCTCGGCGTCGACGTGCCGCTCGAGGACGTGCCCCACCTCCAGAAGGAGATCGTCCTCCGGGCGCGGGAGGCGAAGGTGCCGGTGATCGTCGCGACGCAGATGCTGGAGTCCATGGTGACCCACCTCCGGCCGACGCGGGCGGAGGTCTCCGACGTTGCGACGGCGATCTTCGACGGCGCCGACGCGATCATGCTCTCCGCCGAGACGGCGACGGGCCGCTACCCGGCCGAGGCGGTGGAGGTCATGGCGCGCATCGCCGAGCGGGCCGAGCGCGATGCGGTGGGCGCCCGGGGCGCGCGCCGGCCCACCGGCGAGGTCGGATTCCCCGAGGCGCTCTCGGACGCGGCCTCCGAGGCGGCGCACGCGCTCAAGGCGCGCGCGATCGTGGCGTTCACGCAGTCGGGTTTCTCCGCCCGGCTCATCTCGCAGGCGCGCCCCGACGTGCCCATCATCGCGCTGACCCCGTTCGTCGAGGTGCAGCGGCGCCTCGCCCTGTCGTGGGGCGTGTCCTCCCGGCTCATCCGCAAGGTGGAGACGACCGAGGAGATGATCGAAGAGGCCGAGGCCACGCTGCTCGCCGACGGCTCCGTGCGCCCGAACGACGTGATCGTCATCATCTCCGGGTCGCCGATGTGGGTCGCCGGCTCGACGAACCTCCTCAAGCTCCAGCGCGTCGGGGAGCGCCGCTGAGAACCTCGGCCATCGGGCGCGCCACGCTCGCCCGGCCGCTGGGACCCCTGATCCTCGTTCTGCTCGCGCTCTGGGGCGTGGCAGCCATCGTGCTGGTCCGCCAGTCGGCGGCCGGCCACGAGGCCGCCGTCGCCGAGACGCTCGCCGCCGTCCGGACCCTCGTGGACGCCGCGCACGAGGACCTGCGCCGCGAGGCGGCGCTGCTCGCGCGCGACCCCGCCGTGCTTGAGGGCGCGCTGAGAGGCGACTGGGCGACGCTGGCGCGCGGCGCCTCCCCGCGGATGCTCGCCCTCACGCTGGAGCGGCTCGCCGACCTTCTCCTGGTCGTGGACGCGACCGGCGCCACCGTCGTGCAGGTGCCGGCGACGCCGCGGGTCGCGCTGCCCGAGCTGCCGAGGTCCGTGGAGACCGTCGCCCGGCTCGCCGTGCTGGCCGAGCGCGTCTACGTCCTGGGCGTGGCGCCGCTCCCCGCGGGGATGGTCGTCGTCGGCCGCCGCTTCGAGTCGCTCGACCGGGCGCTGGCGCGGCTGCCGTCGCGGCCCGTGCTCGTCGTGCTCGCCGGCGACCGAGTCCTCGCGGCCACGCAGCCGGGGCTGCCCGCGGCAGGCTGGGATGCCGCGGCGCGCGGCGGGCCGGTGGTGCTCCGGGGCGAGCCCTGGGTCGCGCGCCCGCTCGTCGACGTGGGCCCGGGGCTCGTCGCCCTCATCCCGGATGGCGAGCGCCGCGCCGCCGAGCGGCGGCTCTGGCTCTGGTGGTCGGCGTCGCTCGCCGCCGCCGCCTCGAGACGCTGACGCGTCTGGCGCAGACGCTCACCGAGACCCTCGCGCCCGACGCGGTGCTCCAGCGCGTGGCGGATGCGGCCGTCGAGCTGTTCGGCTCGAGCATCGCGAGAGTCTGGCTCGTGGACGACGACGGCGCGCACGTCTCGCTCGGCGCCTCATCGGGCAGCCCGACCTCGGTCGAAGGGGTCAGGCGGTTCCGGATCGGCGAGGGTCTCGTGGGGACGGTCGTGGCGACGCGGAACCCGCTGACCATTCCCGACGTCCTCGGCGACCCGCGCACGCGCAACGTCGAGCGGATCCGGGCCGAGGGGACCGTCTCCGTGGCGCTGGTGCCCGTGCTGCTGGGCGACCGCGTGCTCGGCGCCCTGTCCATCGGCGTGCGGCAGCGGCACGAATACACGGCGGAGGAGCTGAGCGTGCTCGGCTCGCTCGCGCTGCACGCCGCCCGCGCCATCAACAACGCCCGCCGCTACTCGGAAACCCAGCGCCGCCTCGAGGAGACGGGCGCCCTCCTCGAAGTCGTGGAGCTGCTCAATTCCACGCTCGACTCCAGGCAGCTCCTCAAGCGCGCGGCGATCAAGATCGCGCAGGTCTGCCGTGTGGACCGCTGCTCGCTCGAACTGTGGGACGGCGGGCAGGTCACCCCGCTCATGTCGCAGTTCGCCGATGGCCGGAAGGCGCCGCGCCAGTGGGAGGCCTTCCAGGGGGTGGCGGCGCGGCCGCTGCTCGACATCCCGGCGAACGCGCGGGCGCGCGAGACGCGCCGGCCCGTCGTCGTGAACGACACGACCGGCGACACGTTGATGCCGCGCGAGTGGATCGAGACCTTCGACCTGAAGTCGTACCTCGTGGTGCCGATGATCCGGCAGGAGCAGGTGATCGGCGTCATGACGCTCGACTGCTGCGAGCGGCCGACCGAGTTCCAGCCGTGGCAGGTGGACCTCGCGATGACCATCGCCGGGCAGCTCGCGCTCGCGCTCGAGAACGCGCGCCTGTACACGGAGGCGCAGGAGCGGCTGCGGGAGACGACGACGCTGATGAACGTGGGGCAGATCCTCTCGCGGCCGGGCCCGACGGGCGAGCGCATGCGCCAGGTGGCGCGCGAGGTCGCCCGGGCGTTCGGCGCCGACATGGTCGGCGCCTACTTCCTCGACGCCCGGAAGGAGGCGCTGGTGCCGCTCGGCGGCTACCACGTGCCGAAGGAGCTGCTCGAGACGTTCCTGAGCCGGCCGATGGTGCTCGCGCGTTTCCCGGAGCTCGTGAGCCTGATGCGCGAGGGGAAGGCGGCCTGGAGCCCGGATACCAGAAACGACGCCCGCTTCGATCGGGAGTGGGTGGGGATGTTTCCCCCCCACTCCGTGCTCTTCGCCTCCGCGATCGCCCGGGGGGAGCTGATCGGGGGGCTGTTCGTCGTCTGGTGGCGGACCGGGCGCCAGTTCCCGCCCGCGGAGCTCCGGCTGATCGAGAGCGTGGCGGCGCAGGTCGGCCTCGCCATGGAGAACGCCGAGCTCGCGCGGCAGACGGAGATGAAGCTGCGCGAGACCGAGACGCTCCTCTCGGTGAGCCGGGCGCTCTCCTCAACGCTCGACCTCCAGGCCCTGCTGCGCCATTTCTTGAGAACCGTCACGAGGGCGGTGGACGCCGACTCCGCCGGGGTCTGGATGCTCGCCGCCGACGGCGACTCCCTGGAGGGGATCGCGGGCTACCACGTCCCGCCTGCCTCCCTGGCGCACTTGAGCCGGGTCAGCCTCTCGATCGTGCGCGACGCCTTCTACGCCGAGGCCGCCCGGACCAAGCGGCCCGTCTTCTCTGCGGATGTCGTCGCCGACCCGCGGATGCCGGCGATCGTCAAGGACGGCGCCCCGCATCGCGCCCAGCTCTTCGTCCCCATCGTGGCGAAGGAGCGGTTGATCGGCGGGTTCGGCCTGATCTGGTGGGAGCGCACGCGCGAGCTCAGCGAGGGCGAGCTGGCGCTGATGGAGGCGATCGCGAACCAGGCGGGTGTCGCGATCGAGAACGCGCGGCTCTTCGAGGAGAACCGTCGGCAGGTCGAGGAGCTGTCGGTGCTCCACGAGCTGTCGCAGGCGGTGACCGGCCAGCTCGACCGCGCGGCGCTGGTGGACGCCATCCACGCGCAGGTCGCCCGCGTGCTGGACGCGCGGAACATGGTGATCGTGCTCCGCGACCAGGACCGCGGGGAGTTCGAAGTGGCGCTCCGCGTCGTGGACGGCGTGCCGAACATGCGCCCGCCGCTCCGGTACCCCATGCGGGCGGTCGGGCTCGCGTCGGTCGTGTTCGAGACGGGCCGGGCGCTCCGGACCGACGACTACGCGGCCGAATGCGCGCGGCGGGGCGTCGAGGCGGTGGCGACCTCCGTGCAGCTCCGCCACTGGCTCGGCGTGCCGATGAGCGCCGAGGACGCGGTGCTGGGCGTCCTGGCGCTGCGCGGCGGCCAGCGCGCCTTTACGGAGGCCGACGAGCGCCTGCTCACCAACATCGCGCATCTCGCGGCGCTCGCGCTGCGCAGCGCCCGGCTCTTCGAGGAGCGCACGCACGCGTACCGCGAGCTCGCCACGGCGCAGGACCAGCTCGTGCGGACGGAGAAGCTCCGCGTGCTCGGCGAGATGGCGTCCGGGGTGGCCCACGACTTCAACAACCTCCTCGCCTCGATCCTGGGCCGCGCCCAGCTCACGCTGCAGCGGCTCCAGAACCCGCAGCTCCGCCAGTGGCTCCAGGTGATCGAGCGCGCGGCCCTCGACGGCGCGCAGACGGTGCGGCGCCTCCAGGAGTTCGCGCGGATCCGGCGCGATCAGCCGTTCGTCGCCGTGGACCTCAGCGACGTGGTCCGCGACGCGCTCGAGATCACGCAGTCGCGCTGGCGCGAGGAGCCGGTGAGCCGCGGCGTCGCCGTCGAGGTGCGCACGTCGTTCGCGGAGCTGCCGCGGGTGGCCGGCGACCCGGCGGAGCTGCGGGAGGCGATGACGAACCTGATCCTCAACGCCCTCGACGCCATGCCCGGCGGCGGGGTGCTGACGCTCACGACCGCCGTCGCCGACGCCGCCGTCGTCGTCACGGTCTCCGACACCGGCGCCGGCATCCCCGAGGCGATCCGGGACAGGATCTTCGACCCGTTCTTCACGACGAAGGGCCCGGAGGGCACCGGGCTCGGGCTCAGCATGACCTACGGGATCCTCGAACGGCACGGCGCCCGGATCGCGGTGGAGAGCGCGGAAGGGCGCGGCACCACCTTCCGCATGAGCTTCACCCCGGGCGCTCCGGCGGAGGCGGAGGAGGCGGCGCCGGCGGCGGGCGCGCCGTCGGAGGCCGGCTCGCTGCGCTGTCTCGTCGTGGACGACGAGCCCGTGGTGGGCGCGATGCTCAGCGACGTGCTCGAGTCCGGCGGGCACCGCGTGGTCGTCGTGCAGGACGGTGGGGAGGCGATCGCCCGGTTCAGCGCCGAGCCCTTCGACGTGGTCTTCACCGACCTCGCGATGCCGCGCGTCTCCGGCTGGCAGGTCGGGCGCGCGATCAAGGAGATCGCGCCGAAGGTCCCGGTCTTCCTCGTGACGGGCTTCGGCGTCGAGTTGACGGCGGAGGAGCGGCGGGCGCACGGGGTCGATCTGGTCCTGGTGAAACCGCTCAAGATCCAGGAGATCCTGGACGCGGTCGCGCAGGTGGCGCGGCGTCGCGTCCAGCCGATCCGAAGGGAGGAGAAATGATGAGCTTCGAGGCCCTGACCCTCGACCGGCGGGACGGCATCGCCACCATCACGCTCAACCGGCCCGAGGCGTTCAACGCGCTGAACCTCACCCTCGGGCGCGAGCTGTTCCACGCCACCCTCGAGGTGGACGAGGACCCGGCCGTGCGCTGCGTCGTCATCACCGGGGCGGGCAAGGCGTTCTGCGCCGGCGGCGACGTGAAGGACTTCGCCGACACCCTGCCGCGCATCGGCGTCCTCGTGAAGGAGCTGACGACGTACCTCCACGGCGCGGTGTCGCGGCTCTGCCGGAGCGACAAGCCCGTCGTCATGGCGGTCAACGGCGTGGCGGCCGGCGGCGGGCTCTCCTTCGCGCTCTCGGGGGACCTCGTGATCGCCGCCGAGTCGGCGCGCTTCACCATGGCGTACTCGAAGATCGCGGCGACGCCGGACGGCTCGTCCTCCTATTTCCTGCCGCGCCTGGTCGGGCTGCGCCGCGCGATGGAGCTCTACTTCACGAACCGTGTGCTGTCCGCGCGCGAGGCGCTCGAGTGGGGGCTCGTGACGCGCGTCGTGCCCGACGCCGAGCTGAAGGCAGCCGTGGACGCCCTCGCGCGCGAGCTCGCCCGGGGGCCGACGAAGGCCTTCGGCGGCGCCAAGCGCCTGTTCCACCAGTCCACCTGGGAGAGCCTCGAGACGCAGATGGAGCTCGAGGCGCAGGCGATCGCGCTCGCCGGCCACACCGCGGACTTCGCGGCCGGCGTGACGGCGTTCGCCGCGAAGAAGCAGCCGACCTTCAAGGGGAGGTGACGTCGTGAGCCGGCCCCGACTCTTCTATCGCCCCGGCTGATCGTCCTGCGCCAAGACGCGGGAGCTGCTCGCGTCTTGGGGGGTCGAGTTCGACCCGGTGGACGTGCAGGCAGAGCCCGACGCCCTCGCCGAGCTGGCGCGGCTCGGCGTCCCGCGCGTGCCCGCGGTCGCCGTCGGCGACCGCGCGGTCCACGGCTGGAACCCGCCCGCCTACGCGGCGCTGCTCGGCGTCGCGTACGCGCCGGCGGCCAAGCTCCCGCCGGCGGAGCTGGCCGCGCGCCTGGACCGCATCCTCGAGTCCGCGCAGCAGCTCCTCAGGCTCGTGCCGGAGCGGCTGATGGACTGGCGCCCGCCCGAGCGGGACCGGCCGCTGCGGGACCTCGGCTATCACGTCTTTCGTCTCGCACTCGGGTTCGTGGACGGCATGGATCTCGGCGAGTTCCCCGAGCGGTGGCTCGGGGAGCGGGCGCCCGCCGACCTTCACGACGGCGCGGCGATCGCGCGCTACGGCGCGCTCGTGCGCGGGCGCATCGCGGGCTGGTTCGAGGGCGCCACGGCGCGGGAGTTCGAGCGGGTGATCCGCGTCTACTACGGCCCGCAGTCGGCCCACGAGCTGCTGGAGCGCACGACCTGGCACGCCGCCCAGCATCTGCGCCAGCTCTACGTGCTGGCCGACCGCCTCAGCCTGACGCCGCCCGCCCCGCTTCCACTGGACGCCTTCGAGGGTCTCCCGCTCCCCGACGCCCTCTGGTGATCCCGCGCCGCATCCATGTGATGGCGCCGACGAGGGGCGCAGGCGGCCTTGCCGACGAGCAGTGGCCGGAGGCGCGCAGGCGGGCGAGGGACGACCGGTGCGGCGACGGCCGAGGCGCGAGCCCGGGCCTGTATCGAAATCGCGACTTGCGGAGGCCGAGAACGACCCCTATCCTGTGTGACCACGACTCGAGAGCGGGAGGCCTTCGATGAGCCGGTCCGCCTCGTATGGACGCCCGTCCTGCGGCGCTCGGCGCGGCCCCCTGTCCACCATCCGCGAAGCGACCCCGACTGAGCCGTCCAAGCCGCGCCTGCTCGATCGGGTTCGCGCGGCTCTGCGCCTCCGGCACTACAGCCGCCGTACCGAGGAAGCCTACGTCGCCTGGAGCCGGCGCTACATCCTTTTCCACGGCAAGCGCCATCCCGCCGAGATGGGCGCGCCCGAGCTGACGCGCTTCCTGAGCTCCCTCGCTATCGACGGCCACGTGGCCGCCTCGACGCAGAACCAGGCCCTGAGCGCGCTCGTGTTCCTCTACCGTGAGGTGCTGGAACTGGACGTCCCCTGGCTCGACGACGTGGTGAGGGCGAAGCGCCCGGAACGGCTCCCTGTGGTCCTCACCCGCGACGAGGTTCGGGCCGTCCTGCGGCCACTCAAAGGCGTGCCCCGGCTGATGGCGTCCCTGCTCTACGGCTCCGGACTCCGGCTGCTCGAGTGCTGCCGCCTCCGCGTCCAGGATGTTGACTTCGCGCGCAATCAGATTGTGGTCCGTGGGGCCAAGGGGGACAAAGACCGGGTGACGATGCTCCCCGCGGTCATCAAGGCGGACCTGGCGCGACACCTCAACGGGGTTCACGAGCAGCACGAGCGCGACGTTCAGGCCGGGGCCGGTTGGGTCGAGCTCCCGACCGCGCTCGCTCGCAAGTACCCGAACGCGGGGCGGGAGTGGGTCTGGCAGTGGGTCTTCCCTGCCACGCGATTCTATCGGGACCGGATCACCGGGCAACTCCGCCGGCACCACTTGCACGAGTCCGTGCTCCAGCGCGTCGTCAAGGATGCCGTCCACCGAGCGGGCATCGCGAAGCGGGCCACCCCGCACACGCTCCGCCATTCGTTCGCGACCCACCTCCTCGAGGACGGCCGCGACATCCGGACAGTCCAGGAACTCCTCGGGCACCGCGATGTGACCACCACGCAGATCTACACCCACGTCCTGAACCGGGGGCCTGCCGGGGTGCAGAGCCCGATCGACACGATGCTCACCGGCGAGGGGCCAGGCTCCATGCGCGGTACGTCGGGATACGCGACGGACTAGGCCGACGGGATACACTGCGACATGCTGCTGGCGAGCACAGTGCCCGACTGGAGGCTTCGGTGGTCGCAACGTGCGGGAGAACAAGGGGGTTGATTGGCGGCAAGCCCGAGGTCACGTCCGTGCTAGGCCGCAGGGCTCCGCAGGTTCCATTGAACTACACTGACCGGCCTAGCTCGTGGCCGACTTTAAGTTCGGCGTAGGAGGACAGCGCATGATGGTTGTTTTCTTCAAGACCCAACCACGAGCCGACATCGACGCTGCCGAATACCAGAAGGCCGCTCAGCGAATGTATGCGCTGGCATCCAAGATGCCCGGCTTCGTCTCGTTCAAGCGGTATTCGTCGGAGGACGGGGATGCGTTCGCCGTCGTCAAGTTTGAGTCCGAGGAGGCATTGGAGGCGTGGCGGAACCATCCTGAGCACGTTGAGATCCAGCGACGAGGCCGTGAGGAGTTCTATGAATACTACTGGGTCCAGGTGTGCAAGTCCGTCCGCGAGTACGAGTGGAGACGAGAGGCTGCGGGAGTGCGATCGGCTGGTTGAGTCATTCGCGCAAGTACGCGGGCGGCCAACGCCGAACTGCGCGCTGGAGCAGACCGCTGGCTCGCATGCGCTCGCCGCGGCTGCTCACCGCAACGTTAGGCGGAGTTGTGGTTGACAAGAAGGTCGGGACGATTTCGAACGTCATGACGAAGATGATGCGCAGTGGCCTCACTCTCACCATCACCCTCCTCA